>NC_015318.1:0-260000 GCF_000194135.1 Hippea maritima DSM 10411
AAAAAGGCCAATTAATATAATATAATGGGATGTTATGTGGGAAAAGGTAATAGAGAATTTAAAAAACAAGGTTGAAACGCAGGATTTAGAAAAACTTTCATTAGTAGAACCGATCTTTGTCTCTGAAGACAAAATCACATTAGCCATACCGGGGGAGCAGATAAAAGAATTATTAAAATCAAAATACAAAAACCAATTAAAAGAGAGCTTAAAATTAATATTTAACAAACTCCCAAAGATAGAACTTATAATAAAAACACAAGATAAAGACAATCTAAACTCAAAATACGGATTTGAGAATTTCGTTGTTGGGCCAAGTAATCAGCTGGCCTATGCTGCAAGTGTGGCAGTTAGCGAAAACCCAGCAAAAGCCTACAATCCGCTATTTATATATGGCGGTGTGGGGTTGGGTAAAACCCACCTCTTGCATGCTATAGGAAACTCAATCAAGAAGAACAACCCCAACGCCAGGGTTTTATACATATCAAGTGAGGAGTTTACAAACGAACTTATAAACTCCATACAATATAAAAAAATGACACAATTTAGAAATAAATACAGAAACTTGGATTGTTTGCTCATCGATGATATACAGTTCATATCAAAAAAGGAAAGAACGGAAGAAGAATTCTTTCATACATTTAATGCTTTATACGAGAGTCAGAAGCAGATAATTATAACGAGCGACAAACCACCAAACGAGATACCAGATATAGAAAACAGGCTAAAATCGCGGTTTAGCTGGGGCCTAATCGTCGATATACAGCCACCTGAACTTGAAACACGCATAGCTATCATCAGGAAAAAAGCTGAGTTGTTTAATTTAGAGATAAGTCAAGAGATAATAGAATTCATTGCATCAAGTATAAGTTCAAATGTAAGAGAAATAGAGGGTGCTTTAATAAAAATCTCAGCTTACAAGTCAATTATGAGAAAGCCAGTAACATTGAATTTAGTTAAAAGTATACTTCAAGATATTATCATAAGAAAAGAAAAAATGCTCACAGCTGAAAACATACAAAAAACAGTAGCTAAGCATTTCAATATCAGCGTAGATAGTCTAAAATCATCAACAAGAAAAAAAGAAATACTAATACCAAGAGAAATAGCAATGTATCTAACAAGAAAAATAACAAAAAACTCATTACCCGAAATCAAGGCAAAATTCGGCGTCAAAAGTCATGCAACAATAATAAACGCATGTAAAAGGATAGAAAGCGAAATGGAAAAAGACATAAATCTGAAAAAAAAAGTCGAAGAGATAGAAAAAGAGATAACAGATGTCTAAAAACCTTTCAAAAACTAATCAACACAAAATAAAAAATGTCAAAAACCCAAACTCAAAACAAAATAACAACAACAAAACAAAAGATAATGACAGGTTATTTGAAAACAAAAATCCCTAAAAGAAAGAACAAAAAAAGACAAAATGACATTTAAAAAGGCCTTATTATTACTACTGAAAAAAGAAAATAAAAAATAGGAGGAAAAAGAAGTGTCAATAACAATCCAAACCAAAACTATAAAAGAGCTAATAAACGAACTAACGCTCTCAACATCAAAAGAAAAAGACAACATCCTATCCAATATCTTAATTGAAATAAAAGAAGATAAAATAATAGGAATAGCCGCAAATAATATAACCTCAATAGAAAAAACAATAGAAACTAAGACAGATAATCAACTAAGTTTCATAATAGACCCTGTAAAGTTCTTTAATATACTGAAAGAGATAAAGGAAGAAACGGTAGAGCTTGAATTAGAAAAAAACATTATAACCGTAAAATCATCAAGTTTTAAAACAAAAATAAAAACACAAGATCCAGGTTTGTTCCCACACATAAAACATTCGGAAAATATTGAAAAAATATGCCAAATACAGGCAAAAAAACTAAAAAAACTTATCAGAGAAACTATCTACTGCCCAGATAAAAACGATATATCAAGGGAATACACAGGAATATTTATAGAAATAGAACAAAACTATATTAAAGCCACAGCTACAGACCATTACAGACTTATAAATATAAAAACAGAAAACACAAACGACATAGAAGCCAACTTTATAATAGAAAATGCCGGTGCAGCACTCATAAATAGGTTGTCCTTAGAAGGCGAGATTGAATTATACAAAAGCGAAAATGAAATTCTAATAAAACAAGAAAACCTTGTGGTATCATCAAAAATTATTAGCGGGAATTTTCCAGACTATAATCAAATACTTTTAGATAGAAGTACATCAAACTCAGTAGAAATAGAAAAAGAAAAATTAAAGGATGCAGTAAAAAGAAGCTCAATTCTAAGTGAAAACAAAGATATAACAGCTAAAATAGATATAAAAGAAAAAACACTAACGCTCATAGGTCAAAACTCAGAAGGAGAGACAGCTGAGGATATCATAAATATAACACCCATTGAAACAGAAAAAGACCTAAATATAAAATTAAACTCAAAGTTCATACTGGATTTCCTAAACCAGATAGAAGCAGATACAGTAATATTACTTTACAAAAGTGCAGAGGAACCAATCATGTTTGAAAGCAACGAGGATGAATATTATTATAAGTATATCATGACGCCTATAATAGAGTGATGTTTATAAAAAACATCATTATCACTAATTTCAGAAACTTTAACCTTTTAGAGGTAAAATTCGATAAAATTAACATAATTAAGGGTAAAAACGGCACGGGTAAAACCAATTTAATTGAAGCAGTATACCTAACCCTTAACGGCCATCCTTTTAAAAATAATTTAAAGGTTTTAAAAAAAGAATTAGAAAAACCCACTATCCTAAATGCAATAATAGATAAGCACACAATTTTCATAAAAATAGATGACGATAAGAAATATATAAAACTGGACTCAAAATTAGTTAGAGTTGTTGATTTAAAAAAAACTTTCGCTTGCTTAAATTACTCTATAAACTCGTTTATATCATTTAGAAGTAAGGATTATCTTTTCTCTTTAGTAGATAGAGGGATAAGTTCTTACGACCACTCTATAATAGATAAATTAATCGAATATAAAAAAACCAATAGACTAAAAAAGGAGTTGTTTTCATCACCAAAACCAGATTACAATATGTTAAACTTTCTAAATGATAAAATAAAATCTATAGTGGATGAAATATCGTTAAAAAGAGATGGATTTATTTTAAAATTAAAAAATGATGTTGAGAACTGTTTCTGTAGCTTCTTTGGTAAAAAATTAGAACTGATTTATGAAATAGGAAAGTACAATGATAGTGTATTTGAAAAAGAAAAACAAAAAAACAGAGTACTATTTGGATTTAAAAAAGACAGTCTAAAGATAATTCTAAATAATAAAGATCTGTTTCTTTATTCCTCTGTTGGCGAGAAAAAAATATCCCTTCTATGTATTGTTTTAAGTATAGCAAAAATGTATAATAGCTCGGGCGTCGAGCCTATTTTACTTATAGATGATTTAGAGGGGGATTTAGATCCACAGGTTCAAAAGAGGGCATTTGATATAATTAAAACTTTACCTAATCAAAGCATTATAACAACCTTAGGAGCATACACAGATCATAATATAATTACTTTAGAATAAGGGGAGTTGAAATTGGCTAAATACACAGCAGAAGACATAAAGGTTTTAAAAGGGTTAGAGGCTGTCAGAAAAAGGCCAGCTATGTATATAGGTGGCACATCGGTTGAGGGTTTACATCATCTGGTTTATGAGGTTGTGGATAACTCAATTGATGAGGCGATGGCTGGCTATTGTGATACGATAAATGTTTACATAAACGAGGATAACTCCATAACGGTTGAGGATAACGGTAGAGGGATACCGGTTGATATACATCCGGTTGAGAAAATACCAGCTGTAACGCTTGTTTTAACCACACTCCATGCGGGTGGTAAGTTTGATAATAAAAACTACAAGGTTTCCGGTGGCCTTCACGGCGTTGGCATTAGTGTTGTAAATGCGCTTTCTGAATGGTTAGTTGTTGAAGTTAAACGGGAAGGTAAGATCTATACCCAGCGCTTTGAAAAAGGAACACCAACAACCGATTTGGAGGTTATTGGTCAGACAAAAGAAAGCGGAACAGTTATAACATTCCTGCCTGATAAAGGAATTTTTGAAATCACCGAGTTTAGTTATGATATCCTGCTTAAAAGGTTAAGGGAATTAGCCTTCTTAAATAAAGGTATAAAGATAAGCCTTACAGATAGAAGAACAGATAAATCAGAGACATTTCAATACGATAAAGGCCTTGTATCGTTTGTGGAATACCTATCAAAAACCAAAAACAAGCTGTTTGATGAGCCTGTTTATTTCAATATAACAGAGGGCTCTGTTTTGGTTGAGCTTGCTTTTCTATATACAGACACCTATTCATCAACCATCTATACATTTGCAAACTCTATAAACACAGCTGAAGGTGGCGTGCATCTTTCGGCCTTCAAGAGCGTGCTTACCAAAACGATTAATAGATATGCAAAGGCCAATAATCTGGTTAAAGGTAATGTTGTTTTTAATGGTGATGATGTAAGGGAGGGTATTGTTGCTGTATTGTCTGTGAGGTTGCCCAATCCCCAATTCGAAGGTCAAACCAAAACAAAACTCGTTAACACAGATATAAAAAATGTAATTCAAACGAAGCTTTATGAGAAGCTGAATGAGTATTTTGAGGAGCATCCCCAGATTGCAAAGCTGATAATAGATAAAGTCTCAAGGGCTTTCAATGCAAGGGAAGCGGCAAGGAAGGCCAAGGAACTTGTAAGAAGAAAGACTGTTTTTGAATCAAAGGGATTGCCTGGAAAGTTAGCCGACTGTCAGGAGAAAGACCCATTAAAGGCTGAGTTGTTTTTGGTTGAGGGTGATTCTGCAGGGGGCTCTGCAAAGCAGGCAAGGGATAGGGTTTATCAGGCTATATTACCCCTTAAAGGTAAGATATTAAATACAGAAAGAACTAATCTAAAAAAGGTTTTAGAAAGCGAAGAAATCAGAAATATTATTACGGCTATAGGCAGTGGTGTTAATGAATCGTTTAATATAGATGATGTCAGGTATCATAAGATTATCATTATGACGGATGCGGATGTTGATGGAAGCCATATTCAGACACTTATTTTGACGCTGTTTTTTAGATACTTCAGAGAACTTATTGAGAATGGTTATATCTATATCGCCCAGCCACCGCTTTACAGGTGTAAGATAGGCAAAAAAGAGTTTTACATAAAAGATGAAAAGCAGATGAAGGAGTTTTTGGTAAACAAAGGCATAGATGATTTTACACCTATTGTTGATGGAAAAGAGCTATCTAAGGATGAGTTTAGGGTTATCTTGGATAAACTGCTTGTGTATGAGGGTATGGTTGATAAGCTTTCGAAGGTTTACCCATCGGAGGAGATTATAAGGTGTTTATCTATTGTGTCCCCATCTTTGGATGATTTTAATGATGAGGATGGCATAAAGGATAGGCTTAATGCTTGCCTTAAGGAGAATTCTCAGATCTTAATAAAGCAGATAGAGCAGCAGGGTGATTCGTTCGTCTTTAGATTTGAGATAGACAACGAGGATAAGGAGATTTTTATTAGCAAGGAGTTTTTTAATTCTCATGAGTATAAACTTATAAGCCAGTATGCCCCATCCAAGAATATGTTAGGTTTGCCGCCGTTTAAGGCTAAAGTCAAGGGTGAACTTATTGAGTTTAAAACAATCAAGGATATGCTGTCTTTTATTGAGGATAGGGCAAAGAAGGGTCTTGAGATTCAAAGGTATAAAGGTTTGGGTGAGATGAACCCAGAGCAGCTCTGGGAGACAACGATGGATCCAAAAACAAGAAGGCTTCTGCAGGTTACGATAAGTGATGCTGAGGAGGCCGATAGGGTCTTTAATATGCTTATGGGTAATAACCCTCAACTGAGAAAAGAGTTTATTGAGAAGAACGCTAAATTCGTCAAACATTTGGATGTGTGAGGTTGTATAGATGAAAGACCTGTTTTCCGATAAGAATATCTTTCCTGTTGATATAAAAGATACGATGCAGCAGTCCTATCTGGACTACTCGATGAGTGTTATAGTGGGTAGGGCTATACCCGATGCGAGGGATGGGTTAAAGCCGGTTCATAGAAGGATCCTGTATGCTATGAAGGAGCTTAATTTAGAACACAATAAACCCTATAAAAAGAGTGCAAGGGTTGTCGGTGATGTTATAGGTAAATACCATCCCCACGGCGATATGGCTGTTTATGATGCCCTTGTTAGGATGAGTCAAGATTTCTCTATGCGATATCCTTTGATAGATGGGCAGGGAAACTTTGGATCTTTGGATGGTGATAGCCCTGCTGCTATGAGATATACAGAGGTCAGGCTGTCTAAAATCGCAGAGGAGATGCTTAAGGATTTAGATAAAAACAGCGTGGATTTTGTACCCAATTATGATGATTCACTTAAAGAGCCATCGGTTTTGCCGACATTTATACCCAATCTGCTTATGAACGGCACAGATGGTATAGCTGTTGGTTTTGCAACGAAGATTCCACCCAATAACTTGGCTGAGATTATAGATGCATGTTTGGCTTATCTTGATAAGGATGGTGAAATATCGACAGATGAGATTTTAAATTATATAAAAGGTCCTGATTTCCCAACAGGCGGTATCTGTTTCGATATAAAATCCATAAAAGAGGCTTATAAAAAGGGTATAGGCAAAATCACCTTAAGGGCGAAGGTAAAAGAGGAGAAGATTAAAAACAGGCAGGCGCTTGTGGTTTATGAGATACCGTATCAGGTAAATAAAGCCCTGCTTTTGCAGAGTATTGCCCAGCTGGTTAAGGATAAAAAGGTTGAGGGTATAGCTGATCTGCGCGATGAGTCCAACAAAGAGGGTGTCAGGATTGTTATAGAGATAAAAAAGGATGAGCAGCCCAAGGTTATCTTGAATAAGCTATTTAAATACACCAATCTTCAGACAACATTTGGTGTAAACATGATGGCTTTGGTTGGTAATACGCCAAGGCTTTTAAATATCAAGGATGCTATAGGTGTTTTTGTTGAACATAGAATAGATGTTGTAAAGAGGCGCACATCGTTTTTACTCTCAAAAGCCAAAGACAGAGCCCACATACTTGAAGGTCTTTTGATAACCCTGGATAACATAGATGAGGTTGTGGCTATTATAAAATCATCCCAATCCACTCAGGAGGCCAGGTCGAGGTTAAAAGAGAGGTTTAAATTAAGCGACAGGCAGACGCAGGCTATTTTGGATATGAAGCTTGCAAGATTGGTTGCTTTGGAAAAGCAGAAATTAATCGATGAATACAATCAGGTTTTGAAAGACATAGAATATTACGAGAGTATTTTAAAAGATAGATCGGTTTTGAAGGGTGTTATTAAGGATGAGCTTGTTTATGTTAAACAAACCTATGCCGATGAAAGGAAAACTCAGATATTGGATAGTATTGTTGATATAGGCATAGAGGATGTCATTAAGGATGAGCAGCTGATCATCACATTTTCAAAGAAGGGTTATGTAAAGGCTGTGCCTTTGGATGTATATTCAACTCAACATAGGGGAGGTAAAGGCAGGATGGCTGCAACATTCTCCGATAATGATTACATAACGGATATTTTCTTAACAAACAGCCTCAATACACTTTTGTGCTTTACCAATTTAGGTAGGGTTTATTCGGTTAAGGCTTACAATATACCTAAACAATCACCATCGGCCAAGGGCAGGCCTATTGTAAATATCCTAAACCTGCAGCCACAGGAGTTTGTTAAAACGATTGTTCCTATAAGCGAAGCAGATAGCCTTTTCTTTGCAACAGCAGCTGGTACGGTTAAACGCTCTTCGTTTAGGCACTTTGAGAACATACCATCAAATGGCAAAATAGCTATTAGGTTAAATGAACAGGATTCGTTGGTGAGCGTGTTTAGTGTGGCAGAAGGGGACGAGGTGATTATAACAACCAGACGGGGTATGTGTGTCAGGTTTGATTCAGATAGCGTGAGGGATATGGGAAGGGCTGCAGCTGGTGTTAGGGGTATAAATTTATCAGAGGGTGATAGTGTTGTAAGTGCGTTTAACTTCAATCAAGACAAACACACCAAACTCATAGTTGTATCCCAAACCGGGCTTGGTAAACTATTAAGGGTTTCAGATATAAGAAAGGTCAACAGAGGTGCTAAGGGTGTTAGGTGTATAAAGTTAAAAGAGAATGATAGTGTTGCTGGAAGCCTGTCTTTAAAAGATACAGGCGATGTTATTGTTGTAACGAAGAACGGTAAAATGATAAAGATGGATGCAGACTCTATCAATGTTTTCAGTAGGGCGGCTAGAGGGGTTAAGCTTATAAACTTGGATGAAGCCGATAGTGTTGTAAGTATTGTTGTAGCGGGGAGTGAGGATGAATATAAAGCTTAAATTAGCCATTAAAAAGGATATAAAGGCTGTTAATGAAGCCTTGGCTGTTTTGATAAAACCGGAAAGCAACTTAACGCGCAAGGTTTATGAACAGGTTATAGGTGATGGCAAAAGGCTTAGGCCGCTGCTTGTTCTGTATTCTGCTTCGGCTTTGGGTATAGATGAGCCTAAGGATGCGCTTGTTGTAGGTAGCGCTGTTGAGTTGATACACACAGCAAGCCTGCTGCACGATGATATAATCGACGATGCCTTATACAGGCGCGGAAAACCAGCATCACATACCGTTTATGGCATAAAACCGGCCGTTATGGGGGGAGACTACCTATACTCATTGGCTTACAATATTGTTTTGGATTATGATGTAGATGTAGCAAAGGCCATCTCGAGGGCTGCCTATATCTTAAGTGAGGGTGAAATAGAGGAGATTGAACAGGCCTTTAAGGTGAATATCGGTTTTGATGATTATTACAGGGTTATCTATAAAAAGACCGCTGTTTTGATAGAGGCAAGCTGTGAGAGTGGTGCTATATTGGCCAATAAACAGTTTAGTCCTGTTTTTAAAGAATACGGCAAAAATTTGGGTTTAGCCTTTCAGATAAAGGATGATTGTTTGGATTATCAGGCAGACCCTGAGGTTTTAGGAAAAGATGTTGGGATAGACCTAAAGGAGGGTAAGATCACACTGCCTGTTTTGTATGCTATGGATGAGGATCCATTACTAAAGGAAAAAATAGCGGATTTTTTTGATAAAAAGGATGAGTCGGTTTTAGCAGATATTGTTTTGTCTGTTAAAGAGAAGGGTTTGAATAAGGCTTTGGATAAGGCCAAGGAGTTTTCAGTCAAAGCAAAAGAGACACTAAAAGGTTTAAAAGATAGCACTTATAAGGGGTATTTAGAGGCTATAGCCGATTATGCCATAGAAAGGGAGAAATGAATAATATAGTTTTGATAGGAACAAACCACAACTCATCCCCGCAACATATTAGAGAAAGACTGGCGTTTGATAACAATAAGCTTGATAGGTATTTAAAAGAGTTGAGATCTATCGATGGGGTTAGTGAGGTGATGATTATCTCAACCTGCAATAGGGTTGAGGTGTTGTATGTCTCTTCATTTAATGTTAAGGATAGAATAGTTGATTATCTGTCTGAGTATTCCGGTATAGATAAAGAGGAGTTAAAAGGCTATCTCTATGTAAAGGAAAATTTAGATGCTGTAAGGCATATATTTAGGGTTGCATCCTCTTTGGATTCCATGGTGGTTGGTGAGCCTCAGATATTGGGGCAGATTAAAGATGCCTATAGATGGTCTGTTGAGTTTTTAACAAGCGGCGCCACAATAAACCGTATAATGCGTAGGGCTTTTCATGCTGCTAAAGTGGTAAAGGCCAATACGGATATATCCAAAGGTGCCGTTAGTGTTGCTTATGCTGGCTTTTTGAGTGTTAATAAGCTTGTCAATTTAGAAGGTAAAAAGGTTTTAAGTATAGGCTCAGGGGAGATGAATAGGTTGGCTTTGGAGTATTTTTCAAAGCATGGAGCGAAGATTTATGCACTTATCAACAGAACAAAAGAGAATGTAAAGGACCTTTGTGAAAAATATAATGTTGCTGTGTATGACTTTTGCAAGATTAAAGAGCTCCTTAATGAGGTTGATATTGTAATAACGGCCACATCTGCAAAGAATCCCATAATCAAAAAGGATGATATACCCAACAGGAACCTTATAATACTGGATTTGGCCCTGCCAAGGGACACCCAAAAGGGTGTGGAGAATTTGGAGAATGTTGTTGTAATATTTGTTGATGATTTAAAGGGTGTGGTTGATGAAACACTCAAGGAGCGCAAAAAACAGGCTCAAATAGCAGAAAAGATTATAGAGGATGAGCTTAGGGCTTATCAAGAGTATGTTGAATCACTGGATTATGATGAGGTTATAAAGCAGATCAGACTAACGGCAGAGAGGATAAGAAAACTTGAGATGTATAGGTTTCAAAAGATGTATAAAAACAAGTTAAACGATGATATTATTGATGGTGTAGATAAACTAACAAAATCGCTTCTGTCTAAGGTGCTGCATGAGCCTACGATGAATATTAAGCAGTTTTTAAACCATCCAGAAGGTGATCTGTATATAGAGCTCTTAAGGAGGTTGTTTGGTTTAAGTAAATCAAAGAGGGATGTGAGATGCTTCTTCTCAGAAAACAACTAAAGATAGGCACAAGGGGCTCAAAGCTTGCCCTATGGCAGGCAGAATTCGCAAAAAAGCGATTAGAGGACAAGGGTTTTGAGTGTGAAATAGTGCCTATAAAGACAAGTGGTGATAAGACAGACAAACCCCTGTATCAGCTTGGGGGTAAGGGTTTGTTTATTAAAGAGATAGAAAAGGCATTGTTGGATAAAACCATAGATATAGCTGTGCATAGCTTGAAGGATATGAGCGTATTTGAGGATGAACGCTTCGACTTCATTGTTTTTGAAAGGGATTATTGGGAGGATATTTTTGTTAGTTTTGAGGGGAACTTTTTGGAGATCAAAAAGAATGCAAGGGTTGGAACAAGCTCTTTAAGAAGAAGGGCGGAGCTTTTGCAATACAGGGATGATTTTGAGTTTGTTGATTTGAGGGGTAATCTGGATACGAGACTAAAAAAATTAAGGGATGGTGAGGTTGATGCCATAGTTGTCTCAAAAAGCGGCCTAAAAAGGCTTGGCTTGTATGATGAGGCTTATATGTATGATTTGAGGTTTGCAACACCAGCTGCAGGCCAGGGCGTTATAGCCGTTGAGTTTTTGTCTGATTTTGAGTTTAGGGATGAATTAAAGCAGCTTGAGGATGAAAAAACAAGGATCTGTATAGACTCAGAAAGGGCGTTTGTCAGGCAGTTCAACGCATCCTGCAACTATCCCATAGGGGCTTTGGCAAGGTTTGAGCAGGATGAGTTTTTTATGCAGATAACATACGGTTTTGTGGATAATCTAAGAAGGGTTATCAAATACAGCAGGCGGGATATAAGCCCACTGTTTGTGTTTAGCGATGTTGTTGAATATGTTAAAAAGAAGGTAAAGGATTATGAGAATAGGGGTTGATAGGCATTTATCGCTTAGGTTTTTCCCAAATATTGATGTTAAGGTCGGTTTTGAAAATAACCTGGATAAGCGATTTTTACTGAAGTGCAAAAATATAGACCAAGATCAATATGATTTATTTTTAACCCACGATGTTGAAGGTTGTGATATTTCCATAAACTCAAAAATTAGGCCGTTTTACAAAGGAAGGGTGTTGTTTAGCGCCAACAAAGAGGACTTAATTGGATATACACAGCTTTACGATGAGGTGTTTGAGATACACCCCGTTGTCTCTATGGATTTTAGGGGTATAGACTTCATTATGGATAACTCCTCTAAATGGGTTGTTTTTACCAGCAAGAGGGCTGTTGAATTCTTTTTCAAAAGGATAAACCCTCGCTGTTTGTGTAATAAAAGCATTGCTGCCATTGGTGAAAAAACGGCTTTAGCCTTAAAGGATAAAGGGTTTCAATTAGATTATGTGCCGGAGGAGTATTACAGCTCCTCTTTGATTGAGTTTTTGAAAGATAAAGAGGATGTGCTTGTTATAACGGCTCTTAAATACAACAAGGCCTATGATGAGCTTAAAAATGTTAAGGTTTTACCGGTTTATGAGAATTACATACCGGATGAGATCAAATACTTTAAGCCTGAAGGTGAATTTGACTTTGGCTTGTTTTCTTCTCCCTCAGCTTTTTGGCATATAAAGGAGGCCTTTGGCAGCTACGATTTTGCAAAGAGGATTAAAAGGATCATAGCAATAGGCAAAACCACAAAATCATACATAAACTCATGCGGCTTTGAGGCAGAGACACCAAATAAGGCCACTATTGGTGAGATGTTTAAATATATTTTTGGGGAGTGAGTATGGGAGAGTTTAGTAATCTTGAAAAGATTGCCAGGGATTTAAGGAAAGATATTCTAATTATGTTAAACAAGGCAGGAAGCGGCCATTCAGGTGGTTCTTTGAGTGTTTTAGATATACTCGTTGCCCTCTATTTTGGCGGCATCATGAATTATAAACCGGAAGACCCCGAATGGGAGGATAGGGATAGGCTTGTTTTATCCAAAGGTCATGCATGTCCTGCTTTGTATGCTGTTTTGGCGAAGGCCGGTTTCTTTGATAGGGATCTGTTATGGACTTTAAGAAAGCTTGGTTCACCACTTCAGGGACACCCTGATTCTAAAAAACTCAAAGGCATTGAAGCCTCAACCGGTTCTTTAGGAAACGGGATAAGTCAGGCTGTTGGAATGGCTTTGGCGGCCAAGGTTTTGAAGAAGAGATACAAGGTTTTCTGTGTTATGGGTGATGGTGAGCTGCAGGAGGGGATCGTCTGGGAGGCCTTTATGGCAGCTAATCACTATAAGCTTTCAAACCTTGTTGTCATAATCGATTACAACGGCTTACAGATCGATGGTGCCTGCAATCAGGTTATGAATATAAATCCCCTAAAGGACAAGCTTGAGGCTTTTGGGTTCAGAACTTACGAGATCGGTGGTCATGTCTATAAAAATTTAATAGACACATTGACGACGGCAAAAAGGAATGTGATAAGCCCAACGGCTATTATAGCAAGAACGGTCAAAGGATACGGCGTATCGTTTATGGCCAACAGGGTTGAATACCACGGTGTTGCACCTGCAGATGAGGAGTTAGAAAAAGCGTTAAAGGAGCTGGATAATGGAGTTTAAGGCAACAAGAGAGGCCTATGGTAAGGCCCTGGTTGAGATAGGAAAGATAGATGATAAGGTGGTTGCGTTGGATGCAGACTTGAGTGGCTCAACAAAATCTGCAGAGTTTAGAAAGCAGTTCCCCGATAGATTTTTTAATTTGGGTATAGCAGAGGCCAATATGGCAGGTGTGGCTGCAGGCCTTGCGCTGTCTGGCCTAAAACCGTATGCTTCAAGCTTTGCCGTGTTTATCACAGGCAGGGCGTTTGAGATAATAAGGCAGTCTATATGTTATCAGAACTTGCATGTGGTTTTGTGTGGCTCTCATTCGGGGATTAGTGTAGGTGAGGATGGTGGATCTCATCAATCGGTTGCAGATATTGCCTTGATGAGGTCGCTTCCCAATATGAAGGTTATCGTGCCTGCTGATTATAACGAAACCTATCAGGCTATTTTGTCAAGTCTGAATATGGATGGGCCTGTCTATATACGCACATCAAGGGCTAAATCACCCGTATTTATGCAGGATGAGCCGTTTGAGGTTGGCAGGTCTAAGGTTGTAAAAGAGGGTAAGTCAGCCACGCTGTTTGCCTGCGGCATGATGGTTTATTTAGCGCTTGAGGCTGCGGAATTGTTAAAAGGTGGTGGTGTTGAGCTTGAGGTTGTTAATGTATCATCGATAAAACCATTGGATAGAGAAACTATTTATAACTCTGCCAAAAAAACCGGCAGGGTGTTTAGCCTTGAGGAGCATTCAATAATAGGCGGGTTGGGTTCTGCTATTGCTGAGTTTTTGACCGAGGAGTTACCCATTTTTGTTCATAAAATAGGCCTTGAGGATGTATTTGGAGAATCCGGCTCAAAAGATGATCTATTCTGTAAATACGGCTTTACAAAAGAAGCTATAGCTGAAAGGATAAAAGAAAAACTCAATGGTTGAGTTTATAGATGTAGTTAAAAGTTTTAATAAAAGAACTGTATTTTCCAATTTAAGCTTTAGAATAGCGGCTAACAGGATAAATCAGATCATACTGCCACAATCTGGTGGCAAAAGCACCATTATCAGGATGATTTATGGTGCAGAAAAACCCGACAGCGGTTTTGTAAGGGTGTTTGATTTTAATGTGTCTGATCTGAACTACTCCGGTATTCTGCTTCTTAGGAGGTATTTGGGTATCATATTTGAGGATATAAGGTTGATATCCAATATGACCGTTAAGGAAAACCTGTCGGCTATAACAAAACTTACAAGAAGGGATTTGTATTTATCGGAGGAGATATTTGATATGCTCTCCATAGGGCATCTTTTGGATAAGTACCCGCATGAGTTGTCCATAAGCGAGCAATCGCTTATCAATATAGCAAGGGGGGTTATATACAATTTCCCTCTTGTTATAGCCGATGAGCCACTGAGGTATCTATCTGAGGATTATAGGATTAAAGTCATACGCTTGTTTAAATATTTAAACCAGGATAAGGGTATTACATTTTTAATAGCGACACTTGCCTCAATAGATGATGATTTTTATACGGTGGAGCTTAAGGGACTATGAAGAAAGACAACGTCAGAATAGCCCTATTTTTTGTTTTTATTTCCTTTGTTTTGAGTATGAGTATCTTGATGAGCATATTTTTCGTGATGAACAATTACATTCAGCAGAAAAAGAGCAGAACTCCACTTTATATATTTTGCTCAACTAATGCAACAATGAAGGATGTTGAGAAACTTGTTGATAAATTGAAGCAAAAAGAGGGGGTTTTAAGCGTTAAACTCATTACAAAACAGAGTGCCTTTAATGAGATGGTTAAGAAATTCTCTATAGATAGGGAACTTTTTAACACCAACCCTTTTCCTTATTCTATAGAGGTTTTCTTTCAACCATCATATACCACTAAGGATTACTTTAACAGATTTGCAAGCTCAATAAATAATCCTATTGTTGAGGATGTTAAATACCCTAAGACTCTGCTTGGAGATATAGAAAATCTTCACCAGAGGCTTCTATATTTCTCAGAGGTTGTCATAGGCCTTTTATACTCAGTTGAATTTATTGTTTTTGTCTCTTTGATGACAATATTTTACTCTCACAGGAAGTTTGATTACGACACGCTCAAATTTTTTGGCATAAAACGCCTAACCATACTGAAGCTATTTTTAAAGGAAACGATTTTACCTGCTGTTTGGGGCTTTTTCTTTAGCATAATCCTCGTTTTGGCTTTGTATTTTCTTTACAATAAATACGCTCAAATTCCCTACATTAGCAAAGAACTTTTGGAAAACTCTCAAAAGAGCACCTTTGTTTTTAATGTTGCCATAGGTTTTTTGTTTACGTTCATCTCTTCGGTTTTGGTTTTTTTCGTGAACGATGAGAAGGTTTAGTCTTTTAGTTTTTGTTCTTCTTTTAAGCCTATCTCTAAACGGGTTTTCTGCAAATAAGAAGACTATAGAACAAAAACTTCAAACAATAGATAAAACTATAATGAAAAAAAAGAGCGATTACAATAAATTGAGGCAGCAATATGCCAAACTCTTAAATGATGTAAAATCTACTGATGCCTTGATTACATCCCTTAAGACAAAGATAAAAAAGGCCAAAAGGGACTTAAATTTGCTAAATAGGAAAATAGCCAATTTAAAAAAGGAGATTGGCAAGGTTTCAAAGAACGTGGAAGAGCAAAAAGAGGAGCTCTCTTTGGAGCTTAAGGGTTATTACAAATACTCTCGCATAAGTCCGTATTATGAGCAAGGAGTTTGGTTTGACTATATGAACCGCTTCATTACGAGCTATATGCAAAACAGAATCAGGGACTATTTAAATAAAAGTGCATATCTACGCAGTAGCCTGTTAAGGCTTAATGCCTATATGAAGAAAAAAAATGCCCTTCTGGATAATATAAAAAAACAGCAAGAGGATTTGCAAACCCAGCGTGAAACATTGAAAAAGTTGATGGATGAGGCGGATAGTAAAAAGCAGCAATATTTAGCTCAGATACAAAAGCTCACTCAGGAGAAAGAAAACCTAAGGAATCTCCTAAAGAAAATCATAGAAGAGGAAAAGAGAAGGCAGGCTGAGCAAAGAAAAAGGAAAGCCCAAAAAGCTCAAAAAATAAACCCTAAACTGGTTGTAAAGGAGTTTAAGGCCCTAAGGGGCAGAGTTGCACTCCCTGTTTCTGGTAGGGTAGTGTCAACATTTGGCAAAAAGTACGATCCGCTTTTTAAAGTTTATACAAGAAACGACGGCATTGACATAAAATCAAAAAAGGATTCCTGCGTTAGGTCTATAGCGTATGGTAAAGTGGGCTTTGCAGGCAATCTGCCAGGATACGGCGGTGTTGTCATAATAAATCACCTAAATGGCTATTACACGGTTTATGGCGGTATAAAAAGTAAAGTAGGCGTTGGCAGCATAGTAAAATCCCGCCAATGTATTGGAAAATTAGAAAAGAATAAGCTACACTTTGAGATAAGGAGGCATTCAACGCCGTTAAATCCTCTAAATTTTTTGGATAGGAGGTTCTTGAAATGAGAAGGCTTTTGGCCGCTTTTTTGTTGATTTTTTTGCTTAGCAATGTGAGCTTTGCAAGCCCGAATGAGTATGAAAAACTCAAGATATTCGCAAAGGTTATGGCCATTATAGAGAACAACTATGTGGATAATGTAAGCCAGACAAAGCTTATAGATGATGCGATAAAGGGAATGGTTAACTCTTTGGATCCGCATTCGTCTTATATGACAAAAGAGGAGTATAAGGAGCTTAAAATAACAACAACGGGTAAGTTTGGTGGATTGGGCATGGTTGTTACCATGAAAGACGGTATTTTAACTGTTGTATCACCTATTGAGGATACTCCAGCCTATAAGTCTGGTATAAAAGCCGGGGATGCCATCATAAAGATAAATGGTGAAAGTACGCTTGGTATGACACTTGAGCAGGCTGTAAAGCTTTTAAGGGGCAAGCCCGGGACAAAGGTTACGATAACTGTTTTGAGAAAAACGGAGAAAAAGCCGTTTAATTTGACTATCACAAGGGCTATTATACATGTTAAGAGTGTAAAGTTTAAAAAATACGGCAATATAGGCTATGTAAGAATTACACAGTTCCAGAGCGGCACCACAAAGGAACTTAAGAGTGCTCTATCCAAGCTGGGCAAAATTAAAGGACTTGTTATTGATTTAAGAAACGACCCTGGTGGTTTATTGAGAGAAGCTATAGGGGTAGGTGATGTTTTTATCAAAAAGGGTGTTATAGTCTCTGTAAGGGGTAGAAATAAGGGCGATGTGCAGTACTTTTATGCGCGCGATGACGGATCTGAGCCTACATATCCTATGGTTGTTTTAATAAACGCCGGAACAGCTTCGGCTGCAGAGATTGTATCTGGCTGTCTTAAAGACCATCACAGAGCCATAATTATGGGCATTAGAAGCTTCGGAAAGGGCTCGGTTCAGTCAATTATACCATTGGGCGATGGGTCTGCTTTGAGATTAACAACAGCCCGCTACTATACACCATCTGGCAAAAGCATCCAAGCCGTTGGAATAGAGCCCGATATAGTTGTAAAGCAGGTAAAAATAGTCGAGGAAAACTCAAACGGTTATAGCTTAAGAGAGAGCGACCTTATTCATCATCTAAATAACCCGCAAGCCAAGAAACTCAAAAAAGATGGTGATTTTGAAAAAGAGCTTAAAAATGACTATCAACTATTGAGGGCTATTGAGCTTATAAAGGCAGAGGATTTGGTGTGCAAAACAAGGCAATCGCAATAGTCGTTGCACTTATAGTTTTTATTGTTCAGGAAAGCTTTGCTGCAAGTTCTTTATTTCTTTTGAAGCAGAAGAGACTTGCCATTGTTATAGATGATATGGGTTACGATGTGGCATTGGCCAATAGGTTTGAATCATTAAAAATGCCTTTGGCCTTTGCCTTTTTACCTGATGCACCATTTAGTGGTGAGTTATCTAAAAAGCTTTCCAAAGATGGCTTTATTGTTATGATACATATGCCAAGTCAACCAATAGATTATCCTAAAGACAACCCAGGCAAGCATGCTATCTATCTGTGGACAAGCAAAGCCGAGACGTTTAGACTTCTAAATTGGGCATATAAAAAAATTCCCAACGCCATGGGTTTAAATAACCATATGGGCTCTGCGATTCTTAGGGATAAGACTCATTTGGACTATATTATGGAGTTTTTAAAAAAACACGACCTATTTTTTATCGATAGTGCAACAGTTAAGGATAGCCTTGGCTGTATTGAGGCTGAGAAGTTTGGTGTTATGTGTGCAAAAAGAAGGGTGTTTTTGGATAACAAGAAGAATGTGGCTTATATTAAAGGTCAGATAAGGCAAGCCTTGAAAATGCTAAAAAAGAGAAACAATGTTGTTGCCATAGGACATTGTAATGAAAAGACCTATGAGGCATTAGCTCAGATGAAAAAACAACTAAAACCTTATTTGGTGAGCGTGGTGTTTGTATTAAGATGATTTTAGCATTTGATACATCCTGTGACGATACGGCTGTTGCCGTTTTAAAGGATAACGGTAATTATGTTAATCTCATAGCGTCCCAGATTGAGGTGCATAAAGCCTTAGGCGGTGTGGTGCCTGAGCTTGCAGCAAGGAAACATGCAGAGGTTATAGCCGCGCTGACAAAAGAGGCTCTACATAAAGCTGAAGCAGAGTTGAGTCAGATAGATTTTTTGTCTGTCACAGTTGGACCCGGCCTTTTGCCAAGCCTGCTTGTGGGTGTTTCTTTTGCAAAGGCTTTGGCTTATTCTCATAGTGTTCCTTTGATTGCAGTTCACCATATAGAAGGGCATATATTTGCGCCGTTTTTTAAAAGGGAGCTTATTTTTCCATTTTTATCTTTGGTTGTTTCAGGTGGGCATACCCATTTATTCTTGGTTAAGGGTGTGGGTGAGTATGAAATTATAGGTAAAACACTGGATGATGCTGTAGGTGAAGCGTTTGATAAGGTGGCAAGATTGTTGGGCTTAGAATACCCTGGCGGACCTGTTATAGACAGATTGTCAAAAACTGGAGATCCTTATCGTTTCAAGATTCCTCAGGGGTTGAAGCATGATAAGAGCTATAATTTTAGCTTTAGCGGTGTAAAAACATATGTCAAAAACCTTGTCAATAGCATGGGTAATTTGTCAAAAAGTGATATTTCAGATATTGCAGCTTCTTTTCAAAAAGCATCAATAGATATATTGGTTGAAAAGACCTTTAAGGCCGCTACAGAGTATGGTGTTAAAATCGTGTCAATTTCTGGTGGGGTTTCTGCTAACTCCTATTTGAGAGAGGCTTTTGCTGAAGCTGGCAAACAAAAAGGCATAGAAGTTGTCCTTCCGCCAAGGGAAATGACAACAGACAATGCATTAATGATAGCATACAGGGCCTCCTTTAGACCATTTGAGGAGGCCACAACTGAGTTTTCCTTGATTGAGGCTAAACCGTCCATTAAGGTCGGAAGCAAACTAATCTAAGCCCTCAAGCTCATAACTTTTTATATATTTTTCTATCTTTTTTAGTTCCTCTACTTCCTTTTTGCGCTCTTTTTCTATCTCCTCAGGCTTTCCTTCTTTTAATGCTGAAATCTCCTTTTCAAGTTCTTCTATCCTGTGAAGCAGGTATCTTATGACTTTACCCTCTACATCTGGTAGTTTTGTGTGTTCTAAATCTACCTTCTTGTCAACCTTCTCCTTCTTGATAACCTTGGCTGGTATTCCTACAACTGTGGAGTTTTCTGGAACATCTCTGATTACAACACTGCCTGAGCCTATTTTTGAGTTATCCCCTATTTTTAAAGCTCCCAACACCTTGGCTCCACTTCCTACAACCACATTTCTACCCACTGTAGGATGTCTTTTGACCTTCTTTAGGCTGGTTCCTCCCAGTGTAACCCCCTGATAAAGCGTTACATCATCACCAATCTCTGCTGTTTCTCCGATTACAACACCCATACCGTGGTCTATAAAGAAGCGCTTGCCTATCTTGGCTCCTGGGTGTATCTCAATGCCGGTTAAAAACCTCGATATGTGTGATAGAAACCTGCCGGCAAATTTAAAATCATGGTTCCATAAAAAGTGAGCAACTCTGTGGAACCATAATGCATGGAGGCCTGGATAACAAAATACGATTTCTGGGATGCTTCTTGCCGCAGGGTCTCTTTCAAAAACAGTCTGTATATCCTCTTTTAACGTTTCAATTGCCTTGGTTTTTTTTAAAACTACAAAGCTACCTACAGCAAAAACACCGAATGTAAGCGTCAATGCCTTTGTTGCCTTAGCCATTTACAACCCCCTCTTTTAAAAACTCATCAACCAATTCTTTTTGTTTTTTCATCATCTCATCGAATTTATCCATGGTTTCATGCGTGTAGCCCACAAGATGCAAAAATCCGTGCGCTATTATAAATAGCAGGTATTCTTTAGCGTTTTCTTTTTTCTCTAAAGCTTCCCTTTCTATTGTATCTGAAGAGATTGCTATATCCCCCAATATATCACCATCATAGCCGTAAAAGCTCAGCACATTGGTTGGGCCTTTTCTGTTTTTGAACTGCTCGTTTAGTTTGGTTATCTCATCATCATCAACAAGCACTATGTTGAGCTCTTTTTCGCTATTTTCCCCGCTTTTTTTGAATAGAAACTCAACAAAGCTTTCTATTGTTGTCTGGTCTATAAATTCCTTAGGTTTTTTTACTATCACCGTTAAGTTCATTCTGTTTTTCCTCATCAGGGTATTCAATTCTGTGGTGGAATATGCCCACCAGAACATTTACAAAACTCGTTGTTATCTTGTTTAAATCCTTTAACGTCAATTCACACTCGTCCAATTGACCATCCAAGAAAATCTTATTGGTTATCTCCCTCACAAAATCGTTTAGATGGGCGACTGTTGGATTGGAGAGGGTTTTTGATGCGGCTTCTACCTCGTCTGCTATCATAACGATACCAGCTTCCTTGGTTTGTGGCTTGGGGCCTGGGTATCTAAAATTCTCCTCTTTGGGATTAAGACCATTCTCTTTTGCTTTATTGTAAAAGTACTTTATAAGGCTTGTGCCATGGTGTTGCTGTATGATGTCTATAATGTAATTACCTAACCTATGTTTTTTGGCTATTTCGACCCCATATTTTACATGGTTTTTGATGATTAATGCACTTATTGATGGTTTTAGGTTGTCATGAGGGTTTATCCCGTCTGTTTGATTCTCTACAAAATACATCGGTTTTTTAATCTTACCTATATCGTGATAGTATGAGCCAACCTTTGCTATTAGTGGATTTGCACCGATCTCACTTGCTGCTGCCTCAGCTAAACTTGAAACAACAATGCTGTGGTGATATGTACCCGGTGCTTTAATGGCAAGCTCTTTTAGTAGGGGGTTATTGAGATTTCCCAACTCCAGAAGTTTTATGTCTGTAGTCATGTTAAATGTATATTCAAATACCGGTAGTAATCCGCTTACTATGATAGATGAAAGGACTCCGCTTCCAAGGCCAAGAACAAGCTCTGTAGCCATAACCTTGTTAATCTGACCACCCTTTAATAGATGGAATATGACTATAAGAATTATGCTGCTTAAGGAGACGTATATGCCCGCTTTTATTATGCCGGTTCTGGTTCTTTCGCGTCTTATACCCAAGGCTCCTGCTATACTGCCAAAAAATACGTAAAGCCCAAAATTAGACGCAGAATCAGCGGATGTTATGAGCCATGAGGAAACACTTAAAAGTATGGATGTCAAAAAGGCTAATTCAAAGTCTATCATTATTGCAAGCATCATAGCTGCAACGGCAAACGGAGTGCTGAACATAATAGCGCTTTGAGGAAAGTCTGCAGAAGAGAAACTAACTACATTTGCCAGGTAGTTAAATAACTTAAAGATCAAGAATTGAATTATAATGAGTGTTTCTGTTATGCTTAATATCCTTCTTTTTGTTAGCCATTTGTTTTTTTTGGCCTTGGTTATTTCGTATATTTTAAACAAGACTATGGACATAAGGAAGAATAGGAGTATATTGGCTATGAATTTTACATAGGCATTCTCTTTTTGTTTTATTGAGTTTAATGCATTTAGCTTTAAATAGTCTGCCTTTGTAATCACATCCCCGCTGCGGACGATGATTTCGCCTTTTGATATTTTAAAGAAAACCTTGTTTACTTTCTTGGCGGCTTCCTCTTTCTTTTTCTGCGTAGCCAATGAGTTAAAGGTCAGGTTTGGCATGATGAGTTGTGATATTAGATCCCAAACTGTATTGCGCAAGCCCGCATCGTCTATCTCATCCCTTAATGTATTGTATGCTATAATTTTAGCCCTTAATACATCGGTTACATCGTCTTTTGGTATAAGTTTTTCCTCATCAGGTTTTTTTATATCCCTTACTATTATTTTGTTTGGAGAGAATTTATATAGCTCTCTTACAGATGGAACAATATATAATCCTTGAAGCTCTTTTAGTGCTATTGAGGCGTATTTTATTATCTGTTTTGGCTCATACTTCAGAATCCTTAAGTATAGAGTGTGGCTAGGTTTTATCTTTAGGGTTTTGAAAAATTGATCTATTGAGCTTTGGGGGTCTTGGGGATTTATCAAAGAGAAGGCCTTTTTTATGGAGTCTATAGTTGACGATATGGCTTGAGGGTTGTAGTCAAATACGGGAGGAACGTTGTTTAGGGCACTCTCAACCCTCTTTTTTGTAGCCTCTTTATCTTCAACAAGCATAGAAACGGTTGATCGTATGGTTTTTGGCGCTATATCGCCTACCTGGAGGTTGTAGTATGTAGATGACGAACGTGGTAGATTGATTAGGATGATGGCCAAGAAAAACAAACCCACTACCACATGTTCGTTAAACAGTCTGTCTAATTTGTGGTATATGTTTTCTTTTAGCTTTTCTTTTTTGCCTTTATTTTCCATTACTCCCACTCAATTGTTGCTGGTGGTTTTGAGGATATATCGTATACCACCCTATTTATACCCTCAACTTCGTTTATGATGCGGCTTGATATCTTGCCCAAAAGTTCATAATCTATTTTGCTAAAGTTTGCTGTCATACCGTCGACACTGTCTACCGCTCTTATTGCCAAAACGTTTTCATAGGTTCTTTTATCGCCCATAACGCCGACGGAGCTTACAGGCAATAAAACGGCAAAAGCCTGCCATATATCGTTATATATATTGGCCTTTTTTATCTCCTCTATTAGTATTGCATCAGCTTCCCTTAAAATCTTGAGCCTTTCCTTTGTTATCTTGCCTATAATTCTTATGGCCAAGCCAGGTCCAGGGAAGGGGTGTCTGTTTATAAATTCTTCATCAATGCCGAGCTGTCTTCCGAGTTGTCTAACTTCATCTTTAAAAAGTTCACGCAACGGTTCTATGAGCTTGAAATTCAAATCCTTAGGCAGCCCCCCTACATTATGATGGCTTTTAATTGTGGCCGATGGTCCTTTAACTGAAACACTCTCTATAATATCTGGGTAGAGTGTGCCCTGGGCTAAAAACTCTGCATTGTTGTATTCCTTAGCAATTTTGGCAAAAACATCGATGAATGTATGGCCAATAATCTTCCTTTTTTTCTCCGGGTCTTCAATCCCTTTGAGCCTTTCCAAAAACAACTCAGATGCATCCTCGTATCTTATGTTTACATTGAGTTTTTTAAATAGGTTTAAAACATATTCTGGTTCATTTTTCCTTAAAAGGCCTGTATTCACAAATACACCTACAAATCTATCACCTATAGCCTTATTCATCAAGACGGCCACTACGCTTGAATCAACTCCTCCGGATACGGCGCCTATTACGCGCTTGTCTTTGACGGTTTGCTTAATTTTTTCTATCTGTTGGGTCAAGAAATTACCCATATTCCAGTTGGCTTTAGCGTTGCATATTTCAAATACGAAGTTGGATAAGAGTCTTTTGCCCTTCTGAGAGTGGTAAACCTCCGGATGGAACTGAACTGCCCATATCCTTTTGTTTAGATTTTGAATGGCAGCAAACGGTGAGTTGTCTGTTTTTGCTACAGCCTCAAAACCCTCAGGAAGACTCTCCAGCCTATCCCCATGGCTCATCCAGACAATTGTATTATCTATTTCTCTGTCGATCAGGGGATTTTCTTTTAGAAGTTTTAGTTTGGCAAGGCCGTATTCTCTCTTTTGAGCTTTGGCTATAACGCCGCCGAACCTATTCGCTACAACCTGCATGCCGTAACATATGCCAAGAATTGGGAGATTGAGGTTGAATATTTCCTTTTTAGGCAGAGGCGCATCATTCTCATATATGCTTGAAGGTGAGCCCGAAAGGATAATGCCTTTGACATCAACTTTGTCAAAATCCTTGTTAAACGGTATGATTTCTGCATATACGCCAAGCTCTCTAATTTTTCTTGCTATAAGTTGGGTATATTGGGATCCAAAATCCAAAATAACGATTTTATCCATTTTAACCACCTATAACACAGTCTGCTATAGCAATATCGGGACTGCCTATGCTACCCAAGAAGTAGAGGTTGTCCGATACAGCTATAATGCGTTTTACCATATCGTAGAAATTATCGGCAAATGTTGCAGCCTTAAAGTAGCTTACCAATTCTCCGTTGTGGACTAAAAATCCGTTTATACCTAAGGAGAAATCACCGCTGATGGGATTTGCCATGTGTAGCCCCATTACATCTATGATGTATATGCCGTCTATCATATTTAGAAGTTTATCCCTGTTTGTGGTTTTGTCGGGTTTTATGTACAGGTTGAACGGTCCGACTTTTGGCATAGAATCAAAACCGCCCCTTTTGGCATTGGCTGTGTTTGGCATGTTGAGTTTGTTTGAGGTGTATGTATTATGCAGGAATGTTTTGAGAATGCCATTCTCAACAATAGTGGTATCTGTTCTTTCAACTCCTTCATCATCTGAATGCATACTGTTTGGCCGTTTCTCTATTTTTTTGGCGTCGATTATTGTTATGTTATCAGAAAACACCTTCTCGTTCAATTTATCCTCAAACGGTGTTGTGTGGTTTATAACATAATAGCCGTTAAAAGCACCGATAAAGTGGGCCAGTATGTCTCTGAAGGTATTGTTTGATATGATTAGGCTGTATTTTTTTGTATCAATAGATGTTGGGTATAGCTTATTTACCGCAAGACTTGAGGCCTTTTTGTATAGAAACTCAAAATCTATTGTATCTATGCTATCGCTGTCTAAAGCATAATAACCCAAATCCGATATCTTATCCTCAGCAAGCACCTCTATAGCCGATGAGACGTGCGTTTTTCCGAATGATACATTAAGGCCGTAGCTGTTTGCTATCTCAGTTTGAGAGTAAAATATACCTATGGATGTGGATTTTACCTGTCTTATCCTTTCATCAAAGTCTTTGGCTTTAAAAGAGATTTCTTTGAGTTTGTCCTTTATTAAATGCTCCTCTATTTTTGGTTTTTCAATGTCGGTTGTTTTAAATGCTTCAATTTTTGGTATTGTTTGAGCATCTACGTCTTTTACTATTTTGCTTGCTTGTTTTAAGTCATTCACTATTTTATCTAAGTTAAATTCATCGGCAAGGCTTGTGTATCCAAAAACCAACTTGTTACCCTTAACAGCCCTTATGCCAACACCCTTATTTTCTGTTAGCTGTTTTGAGAAGTCTTTTAGGTTCTTTAGCTCAAAACCTTCATCTTTTGAGTATTCCACAAAAACTTCTACAGCATCGAATTCGTCTGATATTTTGTTTAGAATGTCAGAAGCTAACACTACTCCCCTCCCACGGTTTCGGCAAGAATATTTGTTGGTATAAGTTTAGCGCAAATCTGTCTGTCATGCCAGAAATATAATCAATAACAACCGTTTCTGTCTCCTCTGAGAAGTGTTTTTTTATCCTGTGTGGATTATCCATAAAGTAGTCAAACAGGTCACTAATTATCTTTGATGCTTTGTTTACCTCACTCATAACCTTTTGGCTTAAATAGACATTTTCAAATAAAAAATCCCTCAAGGCATTTAAAGCTTGCAGCTTTTCTTTTTCCATGGCTATAAAGTTATAATTATTATCTTGCGTTGAGCTTATCACACTTTTAACCATAGTGGCTATTCTTTCTGCATGTGTATGGCCTAACTCATCTAGTATGTCTTTGGGTATACTGTTGCTTTTTATTATACCAGCTCTTATTGCATCGTCTATATCGTGATTTACGTAGGCTATTATGTCTGCTATGCGGACAATTTGGCCCTCAAGTGTTTTGGCAAGATGCGCTTTATCTTTAGGTATTATATCTCCCCTACCTTTGGAGTGTTTTAAGATGCCATCGCGCACCTGGTTGGTTAAATTTAATCCCACACCGTCCTTTTCTATAACATCAACCACACGTAAGCTTTGAATCCAGTGTTTAAAGCCCTTCCTGGATTTTTCGTTTAATATTTTTTCTCCGGCATGTCCAAAAGGTGTATGGCCTAAATCATGCCCTAAAGCTATAGCTTCCGTTAAGCTTTCATTTAAAAGTAGGGCTTTAGCTATTGTGCGTGCAATCTGGGATACCTCAAGTGTATGGGTCATTCTTGTTCTGTAGTGGTCACCATTTGGTGAAAAAAAGACCTGTGTTTTGTGCTTAAGCCTTCTAAAGGCCTTGGAGTGGATAATT
This sequence comes from Hippea maritima DSM 10411, assembly GCF_000194135.1. Taxonomy (GTDB): domain Bacteria; phylum Campylobacterota_A; class Desulfurellia; order Desulfurellales; family Hippeaceae; genus Hippea; species Hippea maritima. The sequence goes on from NC_015318.1 coordinate 26,767, forward strand.
CTGTCTCTATCCCTCATGAAGTCCGTTCTTACGCTATCCTTTTCATCGCCTTTAGGCCTTGTTGCATTTTTTGATAAAAAAGCAGCCCTATGGAGGGTATCTTCTTCTATTTTTTCCAATATTTCTCTGATTAGCATAAATCTAATTCTTTTAAGAGCCGGTACCAGAGGGAGTCCTCAATAGTCTCAACCTCTAAAAAAGCAGCCTCTCTTTTTATGTAAAATGGGGCATCTGCCAGAACACCCAACACTAGTCCATCCTCTATGTTTATGGGAAGAAACTTTGGTTCTGAGTTTGAGTTTATCACCCTTATTGCTGCTTTGTTTTCATATCCATCCAGGACAATTATTGCATCAACAGAAAGTCCTATAGAATTAAGTAGCTTTAGCATGAGTTCATAAATACCGTTGGAGGGAACATAAACTCCGTGCATCAGAAGGGATATGAATTTGGCTTTTGAGTATTCTACAGGGAATTTGTAGTAAAAACCGTCCATATCTTGGCAATATACATCGCCGTGGCCATTGCCCATCTCAACATCAACTATTTGGAGTTCAACCATTGCTTTTTCCTTTAAATGAGTTCTCCTACTAATGAGTGTTTTAGGGCTTTTATTATCTTAACCCTCAAGCAATCACCTGCTTTAATATTATCCCTAAAGTTAAAATTGACAACTATGTTTTGCCTATTTCTGCCAGAAAGCATTCCCTCTTTTTTGGCTTTACCTTCAACTAATACCTCGACAATTTTGCCTTCGTAGTTTTTCAGTTTCTTTTGTGTGATTTGAGCCTGCAACTCTTGAAGGTAATTGAGTCTTTTTAGTTTGGTTTTCTCATCTATCTGCCCTTTCATTTGGCTGGCTTTGGTTAGAGGTCTTTTTGAGTATTTAAATGAAAACGATGTATCGTATTCTACCGTTTTTAGCACATCTATAGTTTCTAAAAAATCCTCTTCGGTTTCTTGTGGGAACCCTACAATTATATCTGTGGTTATTGAGCCTTGCGGTATGGTCTCTTTGAATAGCATGACCTTTTCTAGGTAATCTTCTTTTGTATAGCCTCGTCTCATCAGCTTAAGTATCTTATTTGAACCGGACTGAAGCGGCAGGTGAATATGCTCACACACCTTATCCAAATCACGCATAGCATCAATTAATTCTTTGGAGAAGTCCTTTGGGTGTGATGTTGTAAATCTAATGCGCTTCAATCCATCTATTTTGTTTACCTCATATAGTAGATCTACAAAGTTATATTCTAAACCTTTACCGTATGAATTTACATTCTGTCCAAGTAGCATTACCTCTTTTGTACCTTTATCTGTTAATCTTTTTATTTCCTCAATTATTGCCTCTTTTTTTCTTGATATCTCCCTTCCCCTGGTGTAAGGAACTATGCAATAGGTGCAAAAGTTGTTGCAGCCGTACATTATATCAACAAATGCACTTACACCTTCAACATGAGGGAAGATATAATCTGGGTTATCCATTCTTTCTTTTATAAATGCGCCTTTTTGGGGGGTTTTTGCAATCTTATAGAACTCATCTATCGTGTTTGTTCCTACTACTATGTCGGCTACTCTACTTAGTTTTTCGTAGTTTATCTGGGCAACACAACCCATAGCCACAACGGTTGCATTTTTGTTTTTAAACCTCAATCTTCCTATCTCACTATATATTTTGTTTTCGGCCTTTTCTCTAACGGCGCAGGAATTTACAATTACAAGGTTTGCCGATTTTATATCATCTGTCATTTTCCAGCCGTTTTGTGTAAGGATGCCTATAACCTTTTCTGAGTCCCTTTCGTTCATCTGACAGCCAAATGTTTTTATATAGAAATTCATCTTAGATACTTCCTTATGTTTTTGTTATGTTCTTTTAATGTTTTGCTAAACACCATCTCGCCGTTTTTCTTGGAGATAAAGTATAAATAGTTTGTTGGTTTAGGGTTGTATGCTGCAAAGAGGGCATCCCTGCCAGGGTTGCAAATAGGGGCAACGGGTAGGCCCACATGCTTATATGTATTGAATGGATTGCTCAGATTGGTTGTTGAGTCCATCTGAAGAGGCATATGTTTTTTTAGCCTGTTGTAAATTACGCCTGCCACAAGCTGCATATCCTTTGTTGTGGTTGCTTCTTTCTGAATTATAGAGGCTATTATAAGCTTGTCATAATCGCTCTTTTCAACTTTGTTTTTGTGAGAAATATCCTTGAGTACGTCCCTGAAACGTCGGCATGCAAGGAGTGCAATTGTTTCAGTTTTCTCCTTTATTGCTATATAGTAGGTGTCTGGATAAAAAAAGCCTTCCAATGTTTTAGCTGGAAAATCTATACATTTTTTAATGAAACTCTCGTTGTCGGAAAGCTCAAGTAGTTTTGAGCCATCGAAGTCGTTTTTATTTAGGATTGAGGCTATCTTTCTAAGGGTTAGCCCCTCGGGTATAGTTATCTTTTTTGTGTATAGCTCTGGATTTGTAAGCTCTTTAAGGATTTGTTTTGGCGTGTAGTCGGTATAAAACAGGTGCACGCCCGCTTTTATGTTTCTTGCTCTGCCGGTTAATCTTAGGTAGTAGTAAAACCAGTCGCTTCTTATTAGAAGCCCATTGGATTTTAACTCTTTTATTATGCTTTTTACAGGCTGATTTTTATGTATCTCTAAATAGATGGGCTTATGAGTTTGGGATGGCTTTGTTTTTAGGAAGTTGTTAAATTTGAAAATTGTAAAAATTATAAATGCTATGACTATTAGCGATATGGATATGTTGGCTATGAGTAATTTCTTTAAAAAACTCATATTAGGGAATCTAAATAACCTTGAAGAATAAAGGTTGCTGCTATTTTATCTATAACTTTCTTTTTGTTTTTTCTCCCCTTTACATTTGCCTTGTTTAGAATTCTTTCTGAAAACCTTGTTGATAATCTTTCATCCCATTCAACAATCTCTATATTTTCTATCTTACAAGCCAACTCATTTATGAAATCTTCTGTTTCTAAGGCCCTTTTGCCTTTTTCTCCTTTTAGGGTTATAGGCATACCAACAACGATCCTTGTTATTTTGTTTTTTTTAACAATCTCTTTTATTTTATCTAAGTATTCGCCGTCTGTGTCTATAACGCCGTGAGGTAGGGCTATTGTGTTTGTTTCGTCGCTTATGGCTATACCTATCTTTTTCGTTCCGTAGTCTATGCCCAAAATCCTCATAACCCCTCGCCTAACTATAATAATTTAGGCTTTCAAAAGCAAGAAATTTGGCATTTTTATTAAAAATAAGCTATAAATAGGTGTATGAAAAAGATTCTTATCATTCTATTTTTGCTATGGGGTTTTACGGCAAAAGCAAGCGGTTTAGTGTCCTTAGAGGAGTTTAGTTGCTTAAAACTTTCACCTAATGTTCAGAACATCATTCTGACCTTTGATAGAATAGAAAATTATAGGTTTATAAAGCTCTCCCAAGATTACTGGTATATAGCTATACCAGGTAAGATAATATCCATAAAAACAAAGTTCAAACCGTGCGGTTTTATAGATAAGGTGCTTGTCAGGATTATTAAGGGTGAAACGCGCATATTTTTTAAGATGAAAGGTAATGCTTCTTATAGATTTCGAATAGTTTTATCAGGCAGCGGCAGGTTTTTGGTGATACGCATTCAATCCAGCAAAACCTTTATACAACCAGGTTTAAAGACAAAAGAGTCTAAACTTAAAGCTGCAAAAAGAAGACCCATTATTGTCATAGACCCGGGTCATGGCGGTAAAGACCCAGGAGCCATAGGTATTCTGGATAAAGAAAAGAATGTAGTTTTATCTATTGGAAGGTATGTAGCCCGTATGCTTAAAGCAGACGGGTATAAGGTCTATATGACGAGAAATAAAGATGTTTACCCTACGCTTGCAGATAGGGTAGAGCTTGCCAATAAGGTCAAAGCCGATGTTTTTGTTTCTATTCATGCTAACTACTCACCCAAAAAACGGAGGGATGCCAAAGGCCTTGAGGTCTATTTTTTGAATACTACATCAGATAAAAGGGCGCTTTCTCTGGCTGCAAGGGAAAACGGCATGAGCCTCTCCCAGCTTGGGGATTTAAATCGCATAATACTCTCGCTTATTCAGACCAAAAAGATTCAATACTCCAAGGTTCTTGCATCTAAGGTTTATAGAGAAATGCTGCTTCATGGCATAAGGATTTACAAGGGTTATAAGGGTAGAGGTGTAAAGCAAGCACCGTTTTATGTATTAGTGGGGACGAGGTGTCCTTCAATATTAATAGAAACAGCTTTTATTAATAATCCTACAGATGCCGTTTACCTGCATAAAAATTCGTTTAAAAAGGCTTTAGCTATGGGTATAGCATTGGGTATTGAGCAGTTTCTAAGATTGAATCGCTAAGCGCTCATCTTTGGGGTATGAGCCCAATATTTTTAAAAATACCGTAAAATCTTCTATTTTGGATAAGGCATCCTGCAACTTAGCGTCTTCTATATGACCTTCTGTATCAACGTAAAATATGTAGGAGAAGTTTTTCTGCCTTGATGGCCTGGATTCGATTCTTGTTAGGTTTATCTTGTTGTTGTAGAAGGGTTGAAGTATTTCATAGAGTGCCCCGACTTTATCTTTGATGGAGAACATGAACGATGTTTTATCGTTTCCTGTTTTTGATGGAATTTTTTTACCTATTACCAAAAACCTCGTTATGTTGTTACTTCTATCCTCTATGCCGCTTGCCAGTACATTTAAACCGTAGATTTCGCTTGCAGCCTTGGATGCAATAGCTGCAGCTGTTTCGTCTTTTTCTGCTATTTTTGCAGCCTTAGCTGTAGATACGGTTTCAAATAGAGGGACGTTTGGTAGGTGTTTTTTTATCCAGTTTTTACATTGACCCAATGCATTTGGGTGTGAGTATATGGCTTTTACCTGTTGAAGATTGTTGGCTTTTGATAGAAGGTTGTGTCTTATGTCTATGTAAATTTCAGAGACTATCTTTACAGACGATTCAATGAACATATCCAGTGTGTAGTGCACTACGCCCTCTATTGAATTTTCTATAGGCACAACGCCAAAGTCGGCCCTTTCATGCTCCACATCCATAAAGACATCCTCGATTGACTCCTCTGGCACGTAATGCAGAGAGAGCCCAAACCTCTCTATGGCTGCTTGATGCGTAAATGTAGCCTCAGGCCCCAAGTAGCTTATTGTTAATGGTTCTTCGAGTCTGATCGATGCACTCATTATTTCTCTGAAAATCGTTTTTAGGCTCTTTATGGGAAACTCTCCCTTGGCATTTGCCTCTATCATTTTGTAGATTTTTGTTTCCCTGTCGGGCGAGTAGAAGGGTAGGCTATGCTGGCGCTTGATTTTTCCCACTTCTTTTACAAGTTCTGCCCTTTCCTCAAGTAACTGTATTATTCTTTTGTCTATATCGCTTATTTTTTCTCTAATGCGTGAAAGTTCTACAGAAACTGCGTTGTCATTTTTCTCCATTTTTCCCATCTTTTAGATAACAGTTTTTTCTTTGGAAGCTTCTGGAGTTCATCCAAGCTTTTTACTATAAAATTTTTAACATTCTTTGATATTTCATCATAATCCCTATGAGCCCCACCTATGGGTTCTTTGATTATTTCATCAATTACACCCAGTTCGTATAAGTCTTTAGCTGTAACTTTCATTGCCTTGGCTGCTTCTATTGAGTGGCTGGCATCACGCCACAGGATTGATGAACAACCCTCAGGTGATATGACGCCGTATATAGAAAACTCAAGCATGCCTACTTTATCTCCTACTGCTATAGCTAAAGCACCGCCTGAGCCACCTTCTCCAGTTATTATGCAAACAATAGGTGTGGCAGCTTTAAACATTTTGAATAGGTTTACGGCGATAGCTTCGGATTGCCCTCTCTCTTCTGCTCCTATCCCAGGATACGCACCTGGGGTATCTACAAATGTTACTATAGGTATGTTAAACTTCTCGGCAAGCTGCATAATCCTTTGTGATTTTCTATACCCTTCTGGATTTGCCATACCAAAATTTCTATAAAGGTTGTCTTTGGTGTTTTTGCCTTTCTGATGACCTATAATGGCTACTTTTTTGTTGTCTATATATCCAAAGCCAGTTACTATTGCTTTATCATCTGCAAAATGTCTATCTCCATGCACCTCGGTAAAATCATCGACTATGCGCTCTATGTAGTCCAAGGTGTATGGTCTATTTGGATGTCTTGCTATTTTTATAATCTTGTCTATAGATAGATTCTCAAATTCCTTTTTTAGTATTTCATTTTTTTTCTTTTCAAGTTGTTCTATCTCGCTCTTTACATCAAGCCCACGCTCCAAAGCCATTTTTTTTAAATTTTCTATTTGCTCCTCTATCTCGTATATGGGCTTTTCAAAATCCAACAGCAACATTATCGCCTCCTATTCTTTATCAAGACCGAATGCCTCATGCAAAGACCTTACCGCAAGCTCGGTGTATTTTTCATCTATTAAGCATGATATCTTAATCTCTGATGTGGAAATAGCCCTTATGTTTATGTTTTCCCTTGCCAGGGTTTCAAACATTTTAGCGGCAACACCTGGGTGTGATCTCATACCTACACCAACAACAGAGACCTTTGCTACATCTTTATTTATGCTGACTTCACCCGCCTTCAGTTCATCAGCCAGCCTCTTCAATACATCAAAGGCCTTATCTGCTTCGTCTCTCTGGACAGTGAAGGATATGTCTGTGGTTTTTCCGTCATCACTGACATTCTGGACAATCATATCTACATTTATGTTGTTTGCAGCTATCTTGTCAAATATTTTGGCAGCAACGCCCGGTTTGTCTTCAACCTTGTTTATCTTAAGCCTTGCCTGATTTTTATCCTGAGCTATACCGGAGACAACAATCTTCTCCATGTCTTTATCCTCCTTTGTTACTAAGGTTCCTGGATTGAATGTAAAGCTTGATAACACCATTATTGGCACCTCATACTTCATACCAAACTCAACAGAGCGTATCTGTAAAACCTTAGCTCCTAAACTTGCAAGCTCCATCATCTCTGAATAACTGATTTTATCCAGTTTCCTTGCATTTTTGACTATCCTTGGGTCTGCCGTGAAAATGCCATCGACATCCGTATATATTTCACAGACATCTGCCTTAAGTGCCGCAGCTATTGCAACGGCTGTTGTGTCTGAACCGCCCCTACCCAATGTTGTAACATCGCCGGTTGTTTGGCTTATACCCTGAAATCCAGCTACAATTACTATTTCGCCGTTATTTAAGTGTTTCATTATGTTTTCTGCATCTATAGCTTTGATTCTTGCTTTGGTGTGAACCTCATCTGTTACTATGCCGCACTGCCTACCGGTCATAGCAACTGCTTTTGCTCCTATAGCATTGAGCCTTATAGCTACGAGCGCGCTTGATATACGTTCGCCGCTTGATAAAAGAAGATCCATCTCTCTTTCAGATGGGCGCTCAGAGAGTTCTTTGGCCATTTTAATTAATTTATCTGTTTCGCCGGCCATAGCCGATACTATGGCGACTACTTTATTGCCTTTTTCAGATGTTTCTTTGATGTGTTGAGCTACTATTCTAATTCTTTCCAAAGACCCAACGCTTGTACCGCCGTACTTCTGAACAACAAGAGCCATTTTGAAAGCCCTCCTAAATCAAATCAGGATTTCCCGTTTTCCCCTGTGATCGGGTTTTGATAGTATACCTTTTTTTTCCATCTGTTCAACAATTCTTGCCGCTTTATTGTAGCCTATTTTCAATCTCCTCTGCAAGTAGGATATGCTTGGGTTGCCTCCATCTTTTATGATTTGTACAGCCTCATCGAACATAGGGTCAAGTTCTTCATCATCTTCAATTTGGCTAACCTCTTTTGTTGCCTCCATCAGCTCCTCATTGTATTCAGGCTCACCCTGGGTTTTGACAAAGTCTGTTATCTGTTTTATCTCATTATCACTTATGAATGCCCCGTGTATCCTTTCCAGTGAGGACGCCCCTGGTTGCATAAATAACATATCCCCTCTACCAAGGAGTGCTTCAGCGCCCTGGGTGTCAAGGATTGTTCTTGAATCCACCTTGGATGTGACCTTGAATGATATTCTTGCAGGGAAATTTGCCTTTATCAGACCTGTTACAACATCAACGCTGGGTCTTTGTGTTGCAACTATCATATGTATACCGCTTGCCCTAGCCTTTTGTGCTAGCCTTTCTATATACATTTCAACCTTTTTGCCTGAAGTCATCATAAGGTCGGCTAACTCATCGACCACAACTACTATATAAGGCATAGGTGGGTAGTCAATTTGTCTTGCCTTTGCCTTTTTGTTAAAACCTTCAATATTTCTAACACCGGCCTCATACATAATTTTATAACGTGTCTCCATTTCATTTATCAGTGCGCTTAAGGCCGCCGCTGCCTCTTTTGGGTCTGTAACCACGGGCATCATCATATGCGGTATGCCGTCGTATATGGAAAGCTCTAATATTTTTGGGTCTATCATGACAAATTTGACCTCATCGGGTTTAGCCTTGTAAAGTATGCTTACTATCATCGTATTTAGCGAGACACTTTTACCAGAGCCTGTAGCACCAGCTATTAAAAGATGTGGCATCTTTGTTAGGTCGGCCACAAAAGGGCTACCTACGGTATCCTTGCCAAGCCCTAAAGTTAGTCTAGATTGAGAATTTATAAACGTTTTAGATGATATGATTTCTTTCATGTAAACGGTCTGTCTGTGTCTATTTGATATCTCTATACCTACAACGGCCTTGCCAGGCACTGGTGCAATGATTCTTACTGACATAGCCTCCATGGCCAAGGCCAAATCGTTGTATAAGTTGGCTATTTTGCTTATTTTGATGCCAGAGCGCGGTCTAAATTCATACATAGTGACCACAGGGCCCGGTTTTACGCTTACTATCTTACCCTCAACGCCAAAGTGCTTGAGCTTCTCCTCAAGTTTTCTTGCATTTTCCTCTATTTCTTCTCGATTTAGCTCATCATTTCCTACCTTGATTGGCTCATCCAGCAAATCAATGGGTGGAAAGGTGTAGCCATCCTCCGTTTTTGTTTGAATTTTATCGATTAAAGTCTCTTTTTGATTTTTTAGGTATTGAGTGTCTATTTCAAATGGGGTTTGGCTGTTTTCGTTGTTTGTTTGTGGTGGGTGTTCTTCTTTTGGTTCTTCTTCGTTTTCGTTTCTAACTTGGCTTATTGATTGGTTTTCTTCTGATTTGTCTGTTGCTTTAACTTTTTTTTTTGATGTTTTTTCTTCGGCTGCTTGCTTTTGTTCTTTTTTTTCTTTGGGCTTAGAGTGTAGTTTTGTAGTAAAGAGTGAGAAGAATTCCTTCTGGCTTAAATATAAGCTGATGGCTGCTATAGGTAGAATTATTAGAAATGTTCCGATTTTGCCCAAAAGAAATTCTACAGATGAGCCTATCATATAGCCTATAGCACCGCAGAAGAAATATCCTCTACTGATTAGGTTTGCCCTATTGATGCCGGCAATCGCATAAAGTATTACATCAAGGAGAATTAAAAAAACTGCCCAAAAGATAATGCTTCTGCCAAACTTTAATGGACTTTTTAGGTATGAGAATGAGCTTAGGGCAAGTAGAAACGGTGTTAGGTATCCTGCTATCCCAAATCTGTTTAGGATGAAATAGGCCATATTTGAACCAAATAGCCCTACGAAGTTTTTGATTTGAGTATGCGGATAAAATGTGTCGTTAAAATTATACGATATAAGTGAAAGCAACAGTATTAATGATATGAATAAATTAAACAGAACAAATCCGTTTAGCCTTTTCATTATATCTCCATTATTATCGGCAGAACCATTGGGTTTCTCATGAGTTTTTTATGTAAAAACTTATTCATTGCCTTTCTTATCTTTTTCTTTATTTCATAAGCATCGGTTTTTAAATCTACACCGCTTTGGTTTATAAGGTTTTTAACCATCATTGTGGCTTCGTGCAATAGTTTTTGGGATTTTTCCTCATATAGAAGTCCTTTTGTGATTATTTCAGGGTCACTTAAAAGTTCTCCTGTTGTATTACTTACTGTAACAATTACCACCACAAATCCATCCGTTGAGAGTTTTATTCTATCCCTTATCACAACATCTTCAACATCCCCTACGCCCTTACCGTCGACGAATACCCTTCCTGTTCTGATTTTTTGTTCCATCTTCGCATTATCTTTGGTTAATGTAAGCACATCTCCGTTGTCTATGGTGAAGATGTTGCGTGAGGGTATACCTAACTCCTCTGCTATGCTTGCATGCTGTCTTCTCATCATATATTCGCCGTGTATGGGCATAAAGTACTGTGGTCTTACCATATTTATCATGAGTTTTAATTCTTCCTGCGATGCATGGCCAGAGACGTGGACATTTGAGTTACCCTCATAGAATACTTTTGCACCTTTTCTTGATAGGGTGTTTATCACCTTGAGTATTGCCCTTTCATTGCCGGGGATTGCTTTGGCTGAAATAACAACCGTATCTGTGGGTTTTATTTTGATGTTTTTGTGCTCTCCCAATGCTATTCTTGAAAGGCCACTCATAGGTTCTCCCTGGGAGCCTGTTGTTACTATGATGAGTTCCTTGTCTGAGAATTTGGCTATCTCATCCTCGCAAACCAAGACATTGTCCGGTATGGACAGATAGCCAAGCTGCCTTGCTATTGTGGCATTTTGCACCATGCTTTTGCCTGTGATACAGACCTTTCTGTTTGTTTCTATGGCTGTATTTACGACTTGTTGAATTCTATGTATGTTTGATGCGAATGTTACCACAAGAATTCTTCCCTTGGCTGATGAGAATATATCAAGAAAGCCCCTCTTTATCTCCTTTTCTGAGCCTGTAAAACCTTTGACGGTTGCATTTGTGCTGTCGCTTAATAGGAGTTTTACGCCTTTTGAGCCGTACTCGGAAAATTTCAGCATGTCAAAAGGTTTACCATCAACCGGTGTTTGGTCTATCTTAAAATCTCCTGTATGGATGATGACGCCCACGTCTGTGGTTATGGCAAATCCTACTCCATCTACAATGGAATGTGTGGTTCTTATGGGTTCCAACTCAAAATCGCCAATTTGGAATTTCCTTGAGGGTTCTATTTCTACAAATTGAACGTTGGTTATTTTAAATTCCTTTAGCTTGGCCTTTACAAGACCCAACGTTAACTTTGTGCCATATATGGGCACATTGATGTTTTGCAAAAGATAAGGTATAGCTCCTACGTGGTCCTCATGAGCATGGGTTAAAATTAGAGCCCTTAATTTGTCTTTATTTTCATAGATATAGCTGAAATCTGGTATTACTATATCCACGCCCAACATGTCTTCTTCAGGAAACATTAACCCAGCATCTACAAGAATCATATCGTTTTGAGTTTCAAATACCGTTGAGTTTAATCCTATCTCGTCCAAGCCTCCTAAGGCTACTACATTTACGAATTCTGCCATTTCTCTCTCCAAATCATAATCATTTCTTCAATTGTTAAGTCAGAGGGTCTTTTTCTTGCCACCTCTTCATCGAGTGGTATTCTTAAATTATTTTTCACCGTTTTTCTGGGGAAGAAAAAGAGTTGATTCAAGAAAGAGAAGAATCCCTTGTCTATATTCGGGAGATTTTTTTTTCTTCTAAATTCAACTACTGCTGAGTCTACCTTGGGTTGCGGTAAAAATGATCCAGGTTTTACTAAAAACAGTTTTTCTACATCATAAAATAACTGGCACAGTACAGAGAATTTAGAAAACCTCTTTTGGGCTGTTTTTGCGCAAATCGTTTCGGCAACCTCCTTTTGGACCATAAAAACCATTTTTTCAACAAACTCGTTTTGGAATACAAAGTTTTTTATTATAGCTTTTGAGACATTGTACGGCAAATTGCCACACACCCAAGCCGATTTCTTTAATTTAAAAAACCTACCATCTCCACGAACAAGAAATATATTATCTTCCCCGCTGATTTTATCCTTTAATGTCGTTAGTAGATCCTTGTCTAACTCTACAACGACCGTTTTTTTGCCTAATTCTTTTAGTTTTTCTGTTAAAGCCCCTTTTCCTCCTCCTATCTCTACAATTAAATCTGCAAGCTTAAGCCTTTCTGTTATTTTAAGGGCAACCCCTTCATTAATCAGGAAGTGTTGCCCTAACTGTTTTTTTGCTTCCATCGAGACATTCTGTATGCTTGCCTTGTAGCTTCTGAAAAACTCTTATGGTTGGCTATAAACCTGCCCGCTATATCAAAAGCTGTTCCATGATCCGGCGATGTTCTTATTATTGGTATGCCTAAGGTTATATTTACGCTGTTATCAAAGTAAAGCGCCTTGAGGACAGCCAATCCCTGGTCGTGGTACATGCTTATAAAGCAATCGTATTTGCTACGCCTATCTTTTACAAACATAGTATCGGCAGAGAAAGTTCCCTCTACTACTATACCTTCTTTTTGGGCATCTTTTATGGCAGGGACTATGTGCTTTTCTTCCTCATCGCCCATGATTCCGCCCTCTGAGTTGTGCGGATTTAGGCTTGCAACAGCTATACGCGGTGCTTTAATGCCAAACCACTTTTTCAGGTCGTTGTTTACTATTCTTATCGTTTTTAAAACCCTTTCTTTTGTTATGAGCTTAGCTACATCCCTTAATGCAACATGTGTTGTAACCAGTGCAATCCTAAATCTTTTAGCGGCAAGCATCATAACATAATCTTTTGTGTTTGTTCTTTCTGCTAATATCTCCGTATGGCCAGGATACTTAAATCCAGCCAGGTTCATTGCTTCTTTATTTAGTGGAGCTGTGACTATAGCATCTATTCGGTTCTTTAAAGCTGCATCTATGGCAGATGTAAAGCTTTCAAAAGCTGCCCTGCCACATTCCGAGCTCAACTGACCTATTTTTAGTTTGGAAGTGTCTAATTTTGTTGCCTGTATGATATTTAATTCACCATCCTTATATAAAGAGGGTATTTCATCCGGAGACTCTATTAAGTTTATATTTAACGCTAAGTTGAATTTATCCATGTAGAATTCAAATACATCTGGACTTCCAAAAATAACAAACCTATATTTTGGGGATAACTCGTATATTATATGCTTCAATATAACTTCAACGCCTATACCCGCAGGATCTCCCATGCTAACGCCAAGAATGGGTCTTGTATCACTCATAATACTCCTCACCCAATAATGTGTAATATTCTGAAGCCTCATTTTTCCTTGTGCCTTTTTGAGGTATAGATTCAATGCGATACTTAATCTTTTTCTGTTTAAAGTATATATCTATTATGTCACCTATTTTAACCTCATAAGATGCTTTGGCTTTTTTTGAATTTATCAAAACAAAACCTTCATCACACATTTGCTTTGCCAGTGTGCGTCTTTTTATTATGCGTGTTTCTTTTAAGAACTGGTCAAGCCTCATTTTTGAAATACTTCTATATCCGATCTGGCTCGAATCATTTTAAGCCAACTCTTTAATTTGGCCGTTATCTGCTGGTCTATTAGGGTGTTTCTTATTGTGTCTTTTATGCTTTCTCCCTCTTCTGTTCCCAATAGCTTGACTATATAGAACTTGCCAGCTGATTGTATGATATCTGTGTATTGATTTGGTTTTAAGCTTAGAAGTTTTTTTTGAAGGTATGGATTTAAAGTCTCTATCGGCACTTTTCGTGTTGATTCTTTAGTAGTTGAGTACTTATTTAACAAATCTTCAAAGCTTTTCCCCTTTTTCAATAAGCTGTATACCTTTTTTGCTGTTTCTAAATCGCCTAAAGTTATTATACTCAAAACCAAAACCTTGCTTTTGCCTTTAAACTTGTCCTTGTGGAGATTGTAGTAGTTTTCTATATCCTTATCTGTTATCTTTATCGAGGATAAAAAGACCCGCCTTGCAAATTTTATCCTGTATAGCCTGAGCTTTATGCCCTCTTTGTAGTAGTTTAAATCTATATTGCTTTCTTTAAGCTTGGCCAAAAACTCATCTTCGCTTAAGTTGTTTGCTTCAGCCATTTGCTGTATATATTTTTCTACGTCCTCATCACTTACAATAATTCCCATATTGTTTGCATATTGTCTTATCAGGTAGTCGTCTATAACCTCGTTTAGCAGGGTGTTTAGATTGTTAACCCTATAGAAACCTGCCAAATTCTGTAGCTCATATGTGGTTATCGGTTTCCCATTAACCGTGGCTATTATTTTATCCACTGTTTTTGCCTCGGATGAAAATCCAACGAGCACAAAAACAGCCACTAACACTACCAACTTAATTAACTTATTTGCCATTTTATTGCTCTCCTTATTGCTTAATAGGTCAAAACTGCAACACATACCTCATTAACTATACAAAAAAAACGATTTTTAGCAAGAAGTTTCTTGAAAATACACCCTTATTCATATATCTTTTATGGGCAAGAATATGGAGGGGTGCTATGTACGACTGCATTGAAGCAATTAAACAGAGAAAACTCAAAAAAATAGAAGGTGAGGCGTTTTTAGTTTCAGAAAAACATATCTTGAAGGCAAGAAATGGTGATGAGTATGTTGGTCTCAAGCTCAAGGATAGAACGGGCATAATTGATGCGAAGATATGGAATAACCTATTGCACTTAAAGGATAGGTTTGAGGCGGGAGATTTTGTTAAAATAAGGGGAGAAAGCAACTATTACAATGATAACTGGCAGGTAATTATAAAGGATTTGGAAAGGTTGGATGAAAAAGAGGTGGATAAGTCTGCATTCTTACCTTCAACAAAGAAGGATATATCTAAATTGCAAGAGGAGCTTTTGGCTCTTATAGATAGCCTGAAGCATGTAGGGTTGAAAAAACTCCTGGAGGAAATATTCCTGAAGGAGGATTTTTTAGAAAAATTTAGTAAGGCTCCTGCAGCCAAAACCATGCATCATGCGTATGTTGGCGGCCTTATTGAGCATACAGTCTCTGTGGGCAAGATAGCCTCGGAGCTTTCGGAGGAATACCCTGGCATTGATAGAGATTTGCTCGTTAGTTGCGCTCTTTTGCATGACATAGGCAAGGTGTATGAGCTTGATCCAACAACGTTCAATTACACTACGGAGGGTAAACTTATAGGACATATAGTTATAGGCTATACGCTTGTTCAAAATGCTATAGATAAGCTTAATGTGCTGAGCGAGGAAAAAAAACTCAACCTATTGCACTGCATATTAGCCCATCATGGCGAATATGAGTATGGCTCGCCCAAAAAGCCCAAGACCAAAGAAGCTGTTTTAATCAACATGATAGATGTTTTAGATTCAAGAATGCAGCCAGTTTTAGATGTAAAGGTTGATGAAAATACTGGCTGGAGCGATATGGTGAGAATAATAGGGAAAAGTATATATGCGCCAAAAAGCTCAAAAGAACTCTTGTAGATACATAGCTTTTGAAGGTATAGATGCAAGCGGCAAGACAACACAGGCAAAACTCTTTGTGGATTTTTTAAAAAAAGAGGGTTTTAATGTATTTTTTACAAAAGAGCCAGGAGGAACTATACCTTTTTTTAGAGAAGTTTTATTGAATAAGCAGCTTGTTAAGCAGGCTCAACTTTTTCTATTTTTGGCAGATAGGGCACAAACG
The DNA here is from genome assembly GCF_000194135.1 of Hippea maritima DSM 10411. Classification (GTDB taxonomy): domain Bacteria; phylum Campylobacterota_A; class Desulfurellia; order Desulfurellales; family Hippeaceae; genus Hippea; species Hippea maritima. Next base: position 42,349 of record NC_015318.1, read on the forward strand.
ATTTTGACTATTAAAAAGAAGCTCGATGCCGGTTTTGTTGTTGTGAGTGATAGAAGTTTCTATTCAACTTTGGCTTATCAAGGTTTTGGCGATGATATGGATATCGGTTTTTTGAAACAAGCAAACGAAATTGCTACAGGTGGTCTAAAGCCGGATTTGGTGTTTTGCATTGATATAACTACGAATGAGATGATGAACAGGTTAAATAAAAAAGATGCAATAGAGTCAAAGCCTGTAGGGTTTTTTGAAAGGGTTAGGCAGGGATATATAAAACTGTCTAAGGATTATGATAATTTTTATCTGGTGAATGGACTTAGAAGTATAGATGATGTATTTAGCGAAGTTGTGGAGATATGGAAAAGTATTTAAACTATTTTTCTGCTTTTATATTGGAGAACGCTCAAAGGGAAGATGCACTAAAGTTTATTGAAGGATTTGGATTTGACCGGATAGTTGAGTTTGACGTTTTAAAGATAGATGATGTAAGGAAAATGAAGGAGTCAAGTCAAACCAATCTAGATAAAAAAATGTGTTTTTTAATAGGCCGTATTGGCTTTGATGCTCAAAATGCTATACTTAAACTTATAGAAGAGCCGCCGCCATTAAACTGGTTTATCTTTTATGAGCCAACCAATTTACTGGATACTATATATTCACGATGCCAGGTAATTAGGTTAAATAGGGAGACTTCTTATTTGGATGGTTTAGAGATGGTCTTAGAAAACAAGGAGGCTCTTCTTGAATATCTATTTGGTTTAAATCAAAAGGAAGATATAATTAAAGGTATTGAGGTCTTGTGTAGGATTCTCATAAAAAAAGGAAGAGTAGAGCAAGCAGAGAAGCTGTTTGAATATATAAAAACTTTAAGAGAATTTAATTTAAACAGAAACGTTTTGCTTATGAATATTTTTGTTAGTCTAATGGAGTGATTTTATGAAGATAGCGATAGTTGAATTTATGAGAGTGGGTCAGCTGTATCCATATACATTTGATGGTGAATTAAATATTGGAGATATGGTTGTTGCAGAGTATGAGCGTGGACTTGGTATGGGTAAGGTTGTCAAGGTTTACGAAACCGATAGCTTAGATGAGGATATAAGATCAATAGTTAGGAAAGCCACAGAAGAAGATTTTAAAATTTATCAGGAGAATAAAGAGATTGAAAAAGAGGCCTTCAGGGTATGTAGAAAGGAGATTGAAGATCTTCAATTGCATATGAAGCTTGTCAAGGTAGATTGTATGATGGATAGAAAAAAGATAGTGTTTTACTTTACATCTCCAACCCGAGTTGACTTTAGAACACTTGTTAAAAGATTGGCCTCTGTATTTAAAACCCGAATAGAGATGAGGCAGATTGGCGTTAGGGATGAAGCGCGCATTATAGGCGGATTGGGTCTATGCGGTGATGAGTTGTGTTGTTCCCGCTTTTTGCGTACATTTAACCCAGTGTCTATGAAGATGACAAAGGAGCAAAATCTAAATATAAACGTTAAGAAAATCTCTGGCGCATGCGGTAGGCTTATGTGCTGTTTGTGGTATGAACATGAAACGTATGAAGAATTTTTGAAAACAGCACCCCCTATGGATTCTATAGGTAGAGCTGGAGATGTTGAGGGTAGGGTAGTCTACATAAACCCCATTAAAAAGACGGTGATATTGAGAACACAAGATGGCTTAATGGTAGAGGTTTCAGTAAGTGATGTTGAAATGCTTGCTCCTCCAAGGGAGGATAGCCTTAAAGAACATAAAGAAGGAGTAGAGTGATGAAAAAGTACTACATAACAACGCCGATTTATTACGTTAACGACGTACCCCATATTGGGCATTCTTACACAACATTAGCTGCGGATACACTGGCAAGGTACAAGAGGCTTTTGGGTGAGGATGTGTTTTTCTTGACAGGTACAGATGAGCATGGACAGAAGATTCAAAAAGCGGCTAAATCTGCCAACACAACGCCAAAGCAGCTTGCCGATAGGGTTGTTGAGAATTTTAAAAAGCTATGGAAAAAGCTTGATATAACAAACAATTTTTTTGTTAGAACTACAGATGATTACCATCAGAAGTGCGTTCAAGAAGCCTTTGAATATATCTACAAAAAGGGTGATATATACAAGGGTGAATATGAGGGCTGGTATTGTATACCGTGCGAGAGCTATTATTCAGAGATTGAAATAGGCGAGAATAAAACATGCCCCGTCTGCGGCAGGAAGCTTGACCTTGTAAAGGAAGAGAGTTATTTTTTCAAGCTATCTGCTTATCAGGATAGGTTGCTTGAGTTTTACGAGAACAACCCTGATTTTGTCCTGCCTCAAACACGTTATAATGAGATAAAGAGCTTTGTCAAGATGGGGTTGAAAGATCTGAGTATTACAAGAACGTCGTTTGATTGGGGTATTCCTGTTCCGTTTGATGATAAACATGTTATATATGTTTGGTTTGATGCGCTTTTGAATTATGTAAGTGCTATAGGTTGCAGGAAAGGTGATTTCGATGATATATGGCCGGCGGATGTCCATTTTGTCGGTAAGGATATATTGAGATTTCATGCAGTTTATTGGCCTGCATTTTTGATGGCACTCGATTTACCCTTACCCAAACATGTTGTAGCCCACGGCTGGTGGACGGTTGATGGCAAAAAGATGAGTAAATCATTGGGCAATGTTGTAGATCCTAACGAGATGATAGAAAAATACCCCCGAGATGCATATAGGTATTTCTTGCTGAGGAATGTGCCATTTGGTCTTGATGGTGATTTTTCTGAGAAAGAGCTAATAGAGAGAATAAACTCAGACCTTGTTAACGATTTCGGCAACCTGCTAAACAGAAGCCTGACGATGATGGAGAAGTATTCAAAAGGCAATATAAGGAGACCTTCTGCTATAAACGACGATAGTTTAAGTATACTTGCAAAAGAGACCTTCAAAAAGGTTGAGGATAGTCTAAAGGTATTTAGATTTGATGAGGCTTTAATAGCGATTTTTGATTTTATCAAGAGTGCCAATAAGTACATTGCACAAAAAGAGCCGTGGAGTTTGAAAAAGCAGGGCAAGCAGGATGAACTTGATGAGGTTCTGTACAATCTTTATGCCTCTCTTAAATTTATAAGTGGCATTATTTCTCCGTTTTTACCCGATGCAGCAAATAAAATGCAGGATATGCTCAATTTAGAAAAAGATAAGACAGTTGAGTTTTATTTGGATTTCTACAATGTTGAAGAAGCTAAGATAAAAAAAGCCGGAATGTTGTTCGAGAGGATAGAAGAGAAAAAAGAAGAAAAGGAAGAAGAATTAAGGGATAAGCGTATAAGCATAGAAGAGTTTTTTAATGTTGACTTGAGGGTAGCTAGGGTTCTTGAGGCTGAGAACGTTGAAAAATCAAAGAAATTGCTTAAACTTAAAATTGATATAGGTGAGGATAAACCAAGAACACTGGTTGCCGGGCTAAAGGAGTTTTATAAACCCGAGGATTTGGTTGGCAAATTGATTATTGTTGTGGCAAATTTAAAACCGGCAAAGTTAATGGGCATTGAGTCTAACGGCATGTTACTTGCTGCCAAGGACGACAGTGGCAAGCCGGTTATACTTACGCCAAGTGAGACTGTGAAGCCTGGTGCAAAGATAAGCTGATAGCCTAAGGAGGCGGCATGGATGTGAGTTCTGCTGCCTTAAATCCTATACTTCACTATAAGCTGGATCCAGGTGAATGGGGGTCTTCTGCTCCTGCAACAGCTGGTACATCTGTTGCAAGGGTTGCGTCGCATGAGTCTGCCAACCTGCAGCGCTTTGAATCAAAAGCAACAAAAGAGGGCTGTTATGTTGTTGGTAAGGATCTGTATTTAAATCTACAAAAGAACGGTATTTACCTTGCAGCCACAAGTGGACATTCTTCTGCTATAACCTACTGCCCTAAAAGAGCCAAACAACAAGAAGTCAATAAGCAACTGGGCAGCCTTATAGATGGAAAGATAAGAAACTACGAAAATAAGCAGGTTGAATTAGACACTATGCTTAAGACGGCCAAAAACAAGGCCGATGAGACTATTTATGAGAGTAAGTTAAGACAAATCAAAGAGAGAAAGTTGCTTCTTCAGCAAAAAAAGATGCGGTTATATACCCAGGTGACGCTTCTTTTTGCTCAAAACCTACCTATCGACCCTTCGACTATAAATGTAGATTTACTTGTCTGAAAGATAAGGAGGAGCATTCTACTCCTCCTTCTGTGTTTTTTATTTCTTCTTTCCAAGATAGGCTTCTTGTATTTTCGGTGAGTTCATAAGCTCCTCTGATGTTCCCTCCATGACGATTTTGCCCACCTCAAGCACATATCCCCTGTCGGCTAACTTTAAAGCTGCCTTAGCATTTTGCTCAACAAGCAAGATGGTTGTGCCTTCTTCTTTAATCTGCTTTATTGTCTCAAATATAGCTTTTACCAATACAGGCGCAAGGCCTAAACTTGGCTCATCAAGCAATAATACCTCTGGCTCGCTCATCAATGCCCTTCCAATAGCGAGCATCTGTTGCTCACCGCCGGATAGGGTTCCTGCAAGTTGGTTTTTTCTTTCTTTTAGGCGGGGAAAGAGCTCGTAAATCCATTCCAATGTTGAGGTGTTTATTTTAGCTTTTGTGTAGGCTCCTAATTTTATGTTTTCCTCAACCGTCAATGTGCCAAAAACCCTTCTGCCTTCAGGGGATTGACTAATTCCAAGCCCTACTATTTTATGTGCAGGCATAGAGGTTAATTCAAGGCCTTTGTATCTAATGCTACCAGATTTTGCCTTCAAAAGCCCGCTTATAGTTCTTAAAGTGGTCGTTTTGCCTGCGCCGTTTGCTCCTAATATTGTTACAAGTTCTCCCTTATCCACCTCAAAAGATATGCCCTTTACCGCCTCTATGCTTCCATAGGATACAACAAGGTTCTCGACGACAAGTATTTTTTCACTCATCTTCATCCTCTTTTCCTAAGTAGGCTTCGATGACTATCGGATTGTTTTGTATCTCTTCTGGTTTGCCTTCGGCTATCTTTTTACCGAAGCTCAAAACACTTATGTATTCTGTTATGCTCATAACAAGGTCCATGTTGTGTTCTATTAAAAGCACTGTTATGCCCATCTCTTTGATTTTTCTTATGGTGTCAACCAATTCTAAGCGTTCTTTGTCATTCAAGCCAGCGGCAGGCTCATCCAATATTAACAACTCAGGCTCTGTTGCTAAAGCCCTTGCCATTTCAATTTTTCTCTGAATACCGTATGGCTGACTTGCAGCAGGCATCTTTGCAAGGTGTGTTAAGCCAAACAGATCCATGAATTCCTTAACCTTTAACCAGTTTTCCTTTTCGTCTTTGTAGTAAAAAGGTGTATGGATTATTCCATGCCACCATTTTTGCCTGCTCCTAAAGTGCCTGCCCGACATGATGTTCTCTGCTACACTCATGTCTCCAAAGAGCCTAATGGTTTGAAATGTCCTGACTATGCCCATATTTGCTATTCTGTGTGGAGATAGACCTGTTATGTTTTTGCCTTTAAATATGATTTTGCCTTTTTCTGGCTTGTAAACACCGGTTATGCAGTTAAAAACGGTTGTTTTTCCAGCACCATTTGGACCTATTATGCCATAGACCATACCCTCGTCTATGGATATATCCAAAGAATCAACAGCAACAAGTCCGCCAAATATCTTTGTTACACCCTCTAACTGTAGTAGCACCATTTTCTCATTCCTTGGTTATGTAATTTGGAATTTTGCCGAACTTTACAGGCCATATGCCTTTTGGCCTAAATATCATGATTAGAATCATTGCTATACCAAAGACCAGATACCTTGCCTCGGCAAACTGTCTAAACATTTCAGGCACAACAAACATGAAGAACGTTCCAAGAAGAACTCCCGGTATAGATGATGGTCCACCTACTAAAACAATTGTGAAGAATAGAACAGATTGTATGAAATCAAATGCATCCGGAGAGACAGCAGAGAATTGAAGTGTGAATACAACACCTGCAAGCCCTGCAACTGCTGCAGACAATCCAAAGGCATAAAGCCTGTAAAATCTTGTGTTTATGCCTATACACTCACTTGCAAGAGAGTCTTCGTTTAGGTAGTGAAGAGCTCTGCCTGGTTTGCTTGTCTCTAAGTTGTGTATTATGATGAGTGTTAAGATAAGCACAAAGAATGCCAAAAAATAGATAGATGTTTGTGATGAGAAAGAAAAACCGAACAGTTTTAATGGCTCAACACCGAAAATACCGTTTGGTCCTCCTGTTATACCGAATACGTTGTTTTTTAAAGCTTGAATGAAAACAATGTTAAAACCTATAGTTGTAACAAGTAAATAATCCCCACGCAGGTGAATAATTGGAGCTGCGAGTAAGATACTTGCAATAACAGGTAAAATTATAGCCACCGGTATTGTTGCCAATATAGGCCAGCCGTAAACCATGTTTAAAATGGCGGTTGAGTAGGCTCCAAGTCCAAAAAATATGGCATGACCCATATCGAACATGCCGGCTCTACCTAAAACTATATCCTGACTCAGTGCAACGGCTGAATAGATAAGAAATGTTGTAAAGACTGATGTCCAATTTGAGTTGAAGATAAAAGGCACGATAATCAATGCAGCAAAGAAAACACCGTAAGAGACAATCTTTTTTGTATCCATCATACTTTCTCCGCAACCCTTTCTCCAAGGATTCCTGTAGGTCTTATTATCATGATAACAATTAGAAGCACATAGGTTAAAGCCAAAGCCCAGCTACTGGATAGGTATCCTGATATGAATGCATTAAAGATGCCAAGCAGAATACCACCCAGCATTGCGCCTGGTATGTTTCCAATTCCACCTATAATGGCTGCAACAAAGGCATTAAGTCCGTAAATCCACCCCATATTAAAGTGGATGCCCCTGTAGTACATACCGATAAATAATCCGCCTACTGCACCCAGTGCAGAACCTATAACAAATGTTGTAACAATAACCCTATTTACATCTATGCCCATCAATCTTGCCGCATCCTGGTCTATAGCGCATGCTCTCATGGCTGTACCTAACTTTGTTCTATTTACAAAGAAATATAAAGCCACCATTAATACAAACGATATAATCAAGACCAACACCTGCATTAAGCTTATATAAACATTTCCAATGTTGTAGTTTGCATTAGGTACTGCGCTTGCCGGGAATATCCTGGGCATTGGTCCCCAAATTAGCATTATGCCGTTTTCTATAACCAATGAAGCACCCAAAGCCGAAACAACAGCGCTGAGCCTTGGGGCTTTGCGTAGAGGCCTATAGGCTGTTCTTTCGAGTATTACACCTGCTGTAGCTATAATTATCATGGTGGCTATGAATGTTGTGATAATTAAGAGAACGGGGGAGAGTGCCCCCGCAAGTTGCATCATTATCACAAGTCCAATGTAGGCACTTAATGCAACTAAATCGCCATGAGCGAAGTTTATTAACTTCAACACGCCGTAAACCATGGTATATCCGAGTGCAACAAGGGCATAGATACTGCCGATTGTTAAGCCATTAACCAACTGTTGAAGGAATATGTCCATGGTTTACCCCTTTTTACTTCTCCTTGTAAACGATATGATATTTGAGGTCTGAACCTATTCTATAAGCCATATAAGCACTTCCGATTCTTTCGCCGTTTGGTGCAAAGCTTATAGGACCTGTAATGCCTGGGAAGTCTTTAAGCTTGTTGTGTAGGTAGTCTGCTATTTTCTTTGTATCTGTAGTTTTTGTCTGCTCTGCGGCATAAAGAATTGCTCTCAAACCATCAACATTGAAGAGAGTCCAAATGCTTGCTGGATTCTCATGATAAGTCTCTTTGTAAGCCTTTAAGAATTTCTTGGCAGCATCATATGGGAGCATCTCTGGTAGAGGAACGTTTACAAGATAAGCACCTACTGCAGCTTTGCCTGCAAGTTTAATGAATTCAGGGTTGTCGTTGGAGTCACCACCAACAAAGTCTGCTTTCATTCCGAGTTGAACCATCTGAGCCCTAATTAAACCACCATCTGTGTAATAACCGCCGAAATATATTACATCAGGATGGAAGGATTTGATTTTTGTTAGAATTGGTGTGAAATTCTGAGCACCAGATGTGATTTTGCCTGTGTAAACGATGTTTCCGCCCATCTTTTTGATGTTTTCAACTACTGCATTTGTTAGATTTGTAGAGAATGTTGAGTAGTCAGAAATAGCAGCTATTCTTTTGTAGTGCTGTTTCTTTAGGAAGAATTTAGCTGTAAATGCAGCCTCTGCTGAGTTGGGGGATGAGTTTCTGAAGAACGTCCAATAACCATGCTTTACCAGTGTATCGCTTGTACCGTCAGATGTCTGGAGAACGCCAGCTCTGTAGTAGATTGGTTCTGCAGCTTCTGCACATGTAGATGTGTAGGAACCGATAACTGCAATAACACCCTCATCTACGAGTTTTCTTGCGCAGATTGCAGCTTTAACGGCTTTACCCTCATCATCGCATGTTACAACTTCAAGTTTTTTACCCAAGATACCACCCTTTTCGTTGTACTGCTTAACGATGAGTCTAACGGCTTTGTCAATCGACTGACCCTCGCTTGCAAATTTGCCTGTTATAGGAGCTTGAACACCAATTTTGATAACGCCTGCTGCAAACGAGGACACGCTAAACAACACCGCTGTAAGCAAGCAGTGCAACCAACACGCCAGCCAACCTGTGCTTCATACAGCACCTCCTTAAAAAATTAATTTTAAGTAAAGTTTAAACCCTCTATTACTCATTATAATCATTTTTTCTATTAAATCAAATAAAATTTTTATATATAGAAACAATGTTTAGAAAAAAGCTAAAATAATGGTAAAATTTTTATAAAAATGGCCAAAATATTTAATTTATTTTATGTTTTATAGGTGCAAAACTCAAAGATTTTTATATAATGAACAACATGAGAATTATCGTTTATCCAATTGGAAGAGTAAAATCTATACTTACAGATATAGAGCAAAAAGATTTAATTGATGATAATGCAGTTATAGAGATTGACAAAGATCTAAAAGAGGGGCTTTCTGGTCTTGAAGGCTTTTCGCATATCATCGTGATTTTCTACATGCAAGCGATAAAATAATTTGACTTATCAATGAGTTTGGCTATCTTAAATTCTATGGAACCCAAAGATGCAATAGCGTTCAACAATCTCTCAATTGAAGCCTCTGCAGGTAGTGGAAAAACATACAGATTGGCAGAAAGATTCTTGTTGATGCTTACCGAGTATTTAAAATCCAAAGCCACGCTTAAAAGCCTCAAATTTTGCGGGGGTAATCAGGAGACTTGCCAAACTCCGACCTCTATAGACTCCATCATAGCCATAACCTTCACAAACAAAGCCGCTGCCGAGATGAAAGAGAGGGTTATATCCTTCCTAAAATGCCTTGCTGGCATAAAATCAGACAATGTGCCCGATGTAGGGCTTGATAAAGACTCATCATTTAAGTTGCTTGTTGAGATTGTCGAGAAATTCTCAGACTTCCACATAACAACCATTGACTCGTTTATGAACAGAATACTCAAAGCCTTTGCTGCCGACTTAAACATACACCCGGATTACGAGATAACATTCGACAGGGATACGATTTTTGATGAGGCGTTCGAAACGCTTGTAGCGGATAAAGCAAACGCAGAGGAGTTGTTAAGCTTTTTAAACAAGCTATTACTGCTTAGCCAATATGAAGGCATGAATCCAAAGGCTATTGTTAAAAAAGGGCTCAAAAAATTTGAAGAGGTTGAGCTTGAAGAGGGTGTTGTTGGGTTTTCTGATTTGCTTAATTGCTTGGATATTAAGGCTAAAACTCTTGAAGAGATTTATAATAGCCTAAAACGAAAGGTAAGGACAGAAATCGGTATTATTAGGCAAATCTTAGAAGAAAGTAAAAAGCTTTTTGATGGGCGCCAAATAAGAACACTTAAAACAATAGATGAAGAAAACATCATAGAAAAATATGAAAAACTAAAAGAAAGACAGTCTGATAATCCTTCTTGTAATTTTTTAAAAAGCAACAATCTCCCACCCGAAACAGAAAAGGCCTTCAATGAAAGCTTTAACAGTCTTATAGAAATATCAGAGCAGTTTTTACTCCTAAAGGGTGTCTATGAGGCAGAGGCCATAAAAGAACAGCTAAGCAAACTGAAAGAGATTGAAAAAAGGATAAAGAGCTCTTTGAATATAGTCGAAATCAGCACCATATCCAAAGATATTAGCGGTATCCTAAGAAAGGATTTAGGTGTAAGTTATGCCTTCTGCAGGCTTGGTGAGCGCATTTCACACTATTTGATTGATGAGTTCCAGGATACATCACACAGCCAGTTTGAGGCTATGGAGCCTTTGATTGACAATGCCCTTGCAGGGGAGGGTAGTGTCTTTGTAGTGGGGGATAAGAAGCAAGCGATATACGCCTGGCGTGGCGGTGATTACACTATCTTTGATAAGATTACCAATAAAGATGGGATTGAAACAGATAGACTTAAGCTAAATTACAGGTCAGCTAAAAACATAGTGAAGTTTAACAACAAGGTATTCAAGGTGGCAAAGCTGCTTAATAATGAGTTTTCCTCTGCCCTTTCAAAAAATAGTGCAGGAAAAAAAATAAGGGATGCAATCATCGATATATATAAATACTCCTATCAAAGGATAGATAAAAATAAACAAGATAACAATCCAGGATATATCGAAGTAAAACTCGCCGATAAGGATGTAATAGATGAAAATAGAGATGAGTTTTACAGAAAAAGCATGATAAGGCTAATAGATAGGCTCATAAACAAATTCAAACTAAAGCCATCGCAAATTATGATTCTCATAAGGCAGAAGGAAAATATAAAAAAGGTCTTTAGCTGGTTAAAGGAAGAATTCCCAAATATTGAGTTCATTACGGAAGATTCACTAACACTTATAAGCAATGCAGAGATAAAAAAGCTTCTTCTTGTTGCCTCTGCTATTGCATTTGAAGAAGAGCCTGCTTACAAAAAGGCATTGGAGCTTATAAATTGCAATATAGACATAAAAGGTTTAACCGAGCAGATAAAGGGATTAACACCCTATGAGGTCTTCGTAAAGCTGCTCAGTTTTGATGAATTCGATAATAAAAACAATAAAGCTTATTTTGATAGGCTCTTAGAAGAGGTCTTAAAACTAACAGAGCAGCAGAAGAGCCTTCAGGAGATAATTCAATACTTCTATGACAACCCAGATATCACCATAACCCTAAATGAAGAGATTGAGGCAGTAAGAATCATGACCATACACAAGGCAAAGGGTCTTGAAAGCCACACCGTCATAGTGCCATTTTACGATTGGAGTTTATTTAATCCTCCAAAGAACCTATACAGAACTGTTGATTTATCACCCTTTGTAAAAGGAAAAAAAGCATTCCTAAAGATAGACAAAGATATAAAACTCTTCTTAGATGATGCAAAAGAACAGTACGCAGACTTTGTAAAAACCCAGTTTATAGAGTCCTTAAACATCATGTATGTTGCAAGCACAAGAGCCAAGGAAAACCTATTCATAATAGGGACATTTAAAGAGAAAAAGAATAACAAAATGACTTCTGGTGATATGCTTGATTCTATTCTTAAAGGGGTATATCCAGATCAGTTTAAGCAGAAGTTTTTTCTTAAGGTTTTGAAGTTTGGAGAGCTTGAGAAACAGGAAGAAAATAAGAGTGGCAGTGTTGATGATGGTGAGATTGAGCAGCAGCCGCCTAAGAGGGTTTCAATATCAAGGGAGTTTTTAAAGGTCTACCCAAAAGAGAGCTTCAATGCCAATATAGAAGAGAAAAGGTTGGGTAGCCTTTACCACCTTGCCATGTCATTTATCGGCTTTATGGGGAATAAAAACATAGACAATATAGCAGAAAAAGCCTATCAAAAGGCATCAAGCTTAATGGGATATAAAAACCCAAAAGCAGTTGGTTTGATAAGAAATACACTTGAAGACTTAAAGGATTACTTTGAGAATATAGACGGCTTCCACAATGAGAAGGAGTTTGTGGACAGATACGGCAATATCCTAAGACCGGATAGAATTGTAGTAAAAAATAGTCAGATTTACATAATAGACTTCAAAAGTGGCAAAAAAGAAAATGAGCATTTGCAGCAAGTGGGAAACTACATGAGGCTATTCAAAAAAGCAAAGGGTATCATATACTATGCAGATAAGAGGGAAATAGTCCGTGTCGGCTGAGTTTTATAAAATCGACTTAGCCATAAACTATCCAGAATATATTGCAAATCTTTTGAATTCTCTAAAAGATGATTATAAAAAAATAGTGTTTATATCGGCAAACAAACGCCCTATAAGGTTTATAGAAAAGCAGATAAGTCCAGAGGCTGCCTTAGGTGTGGACTTTTTTACAATCGATGAGTTTGTGCAGTGGATAGTGGCAAAATACTCTCATCCAGCACCAACCATACAGAGCAAACTTTCCAGAGAACTTTACTTCCTTGATTTGATAAAATCCACTATTGGTGAAGAAAAGCCTCTGTTTGGTGGAGATGATGCCCAACTCCTTGGATGGGCAAAAAGGCTATCATCACTATTTGATGAGATAGACAGACAACTTCTTGATAAAAAACTTGCCAATTTTCAATATATAGAAGCCATCGATGAGGCACAACTTATACTTGAAAGGCTAAAAAGCCTATATGCAAAATACAGGGAGGATTTAAAAAGCTTCACATACTCAGGCGACAGCTTCAGACGAGCAGTCAAGATAACTGAAAAAGATGAGTTTAAGGAGGACTTTAAGGATTCGCTTTTTGTCTATAGCGGCATTGTCTATCTATCCAATTCCGATTTAGAGATCATAAAGAACATATCAACTGTTGCTGATATAGTCTACCTATCCCAAACAGACCTCTCAAAAAGGGAAAAAACAAAAGGCAAGATAGGTTTTTCAACATTTAAGGTAATAGATGAGCTTGAAGCAAAACTCAAAAAAGCAATAAACATAAAGACAAAGCAGATAAAAAGCAATACAAACAAGGAAACAGAGCTATTTTTCTATCAGTTTGCAGATACGCATACCCAAGCAGAGGCTATCTTTAATATCCTAAAAAAGCACAAACAGATAAAAGAACCAAGCAAGCTTGCTGTAATACTGCCCAACCAGGCAACACTATTCCCTCTTCTTTCCTTTATCGATAAGGATTACAACATAAACATAACAATGGGCTTTCCCTTTTTAAGCACAAGTGTTGGTATGTTTGTTGACTCAGTCTTTGAGATTGCACTTGATGTGAAAAACAGGGAGCAGGAAGCCCAAACCGTAAACTCAAAACTGCTCGTTAAGTTTCTAAGCTCAAGTATTATAGGCCTTTTTAAGGATGAGATAACTAAAAAGGCTGAGCTTATAAAAAAGGAAATATTTGAAAACGGTTCAGGCAGCTATACATTCAAGAACGGTTCAACCATTCAATCCCTCATAAGCAGCTTTATCAACATAAACAGCTTAAAATCACTAAAAGACGCGTTTATAGAGTTAATAAACGGTATTGATGAAGAAAAGTTACAAGAATTTGAGCTTGAATCGCAACTCTTTCAACTGCTTCAAACCCATATTATAGATGCTATAGACAATCTGCCAGACAGAAGCATAGACCTAAAATTCGCCTATCAGCTAACCAAAGAGATACTAAAAGACATACAGGTTCCTTTTGAAGGATACCCTTTAAAAGGTATTCAAATTATGGGAATGCTTGAGGCTCGATCTCTTTCCTTTGATGAGGTTATTGTGGCGGATGTCAACGAGGGTGTTTTACCGTCTATCGATAAGATTGACCCGCTTCTGCCTGAGGAGATAAAGGTTGCATTAGGTTTAACGTCGTTTAAGCAGAAAGAGGCGCTTGTTAAGTATAACTTCTTTAGGCTCATCTACTCATCAAGTAAAGCCCATATTATGTATAAAGTCGGTTCAACAGGTATGGAGAAGTTCATAAAAAGCAGGTTTGCAGAACAGTTGATTCTGCTTGAAGAATTAAAAGGCAAAAAGCTAAACTTTTACACGCCAAAGATAAACCTTACGGTTGCAGGGGATAGCAAAAACTATATAGAAAAAGACGAAGAGGCTATAAATTATTTCAACAGCAAAATCAGTTTTGCGCCAACAGAGATAGACGCATATCTTAACTGCCCGTATGCCCACTATTTGGGATACATAAAAGAAATAAAGCCGAGGATTAGTTTGGAGGATAAGTTTGAGGCAAATGTGCTGGGAAATATTATACACAAACTACTTGAGGAAGGGTTTGCGGAGTTTAAGGGGAAAGAATTAGGCAAAGACGATTTAGAAAAGATAAGAAAGAACACCTTGAGAAGATTGGACAACATCTTTAAAAACCACGATAAAGAAACCAAAGACTTCTTAGACAAACTATCCGAATTTGAAAAACTTGGCCTGCCTATAATTTTAAAGTTCAGGCTATCCAATTACTTTGCGGTGATAACCAACTCTAAAGATTTCAAGCCGTTTGAGGTCGTTGAAACAGAATACGACAGGGGCACTTTCGATATAGAGCTCAGCCCAACGGTCAATGTAACACTTTGGGGGAAAATAGACAGAATAGATAAAGTTGGAGATGTTTTGAGGATAGTTGATTATAAAACAGGTATGCACAGCCTAAAGCCAAAAGTAAAAAAAATTATCCAGGTCAGTAATCATCTCAAATATGACCTGTTCAACGACGAGGAGCTAAAAAAGGTAAGGGACACTGTTGTCTCATTTCAGCTTGCCATCTATATGCTAATTATCACAAACGAATGGAAGGATAAAGAGATAACAACAGAGTTTCATTATATTGGAAAATCTAATATTATAGAAAAAGGGCCAACTAGTAGAGATATTGAAATATACAAAAAACTTTTGCAATATACGCTGAACCACATGAGGAATTCGGGGCATATCTATGCTATACCATCGGACAGGTGCAGTTTCTGTCCGTATAACTATTTCTGTCACTTTGCCAAATATTTCTAAGGCACACCTTTATTTTTCTGTGTATCTTTCAGGATTTCTTAAGTATATTTGCAAGATAAATGCTGATTTCTGATAGTTGTTCTGATTCAAAAGATTCTATCCCCCTTTCCGCACCCAAACCTCTATTTTATTTGACCAAACCCAAATGCACAGAGTAAAAGAATGAAAAGGGTCTTAGAATAAACGGAACAGAAAATGCTTACATCTCCCTCTAAAAAGAGGGGGTATTTAAATGTTACAACAAAAAGCAGTTATCAAGAACATGGATCACTTAGGACTAATAGCTGGTATGATAGACGAACTAAAGATAGCAGAAACCATAGATGATGAAATACCATCATCAAGCAAATCAAAGAACCTAAGCTATGGCGAAGCAACAAAGGCAATGATCCTTAACGGTCTTGGTTATGTCAACAAGCAACTCTACCTAACTCCTCTCTTCTTCAAAGACAAACCACTAAAGAGATTATTCGGAAGGGATGTCTCCTTTCTTAAAAAAATCGTTTTCTGTTAATTTATATATTTTTACTGTCAAATCTTTAGCTTTTTGCCAAACATTCAACTCTCTAAAATTACCCATCTAACTCTCTTTAAATCAATTTCTCAAAACCTAACACCTAATACCAAATACCTAACACTTAGCACTTAACACTTAATTCTTAGCACTTAGCACTATTTAATCAACCTCTTTATTACATACTCATAGACTTTATCAGCTAACTCTTCTGCTGAATATCTTTCTGTATCCAAAATAAGCTCTGGATTTTTAGGCTCCTCGTAAGGTTCGTGAACTCCGGTCAAATTCGCTATTTCTCCTTTTTTTGCTTTTTCATAAACTCCTTTATAATCTCTTTGCATGCATGTTGATAAGTTTGCTTTTACATAAATCTCAACAAAATTTTTAGTATTATTTCTGATAAAGTTTCTTATCTCTTCATAAGGAGTAACAAATGAAGCTATTACTGAGATTGAATTGGATTGTAATGTTTTTATCAAAAACGCTACTCTTTTAAGATGTAAGATTCTTTCATCCTTTGTATATCCTATTTCAGGGATCATCTCCCTGATATCTTTACTATCAAGTCTCTGAAGTAAAAGATGATCATACTTTTTAAGTTTTTTATAAACCAAATCCGCAATAGTAGTTTTACCAGACAACGGCAGTCCTGTAAACCACAAAACGAATGGTTCTATTTTCTTTTTCCCATATTTTATATTGCTCCAAATGCGCTCATGTACAAAGTATATAGCTATCTTTGTGATACTCTCAACTACTCCTGCAGCTATTGCCAAATCAAGCCTACCAAAAAAGGCAAAAACAATTACGGTCGTTGTGGCAGTAGCAAAAATTCTCCAAGAAATTGCTTTTAATAATGAGCGTCGCTTGGTTTCTATAAACATAATTAGTTTTAAGTATTAAGCGTTAAGTGCTAAGTGTCAAGCATGAAGTAATAAGCATTAAGCGTTAAGTTCTTAATACTTAGTACTTAGTGCTTAATTTTATTTATAATTATTTTTTAGTCCTGTTAACATTTTCAATAATTCATCAAGTTCCTCAATCCATTTTAAACCTATTTGCTTTTCTATATAAGTTATCTCTATGCCTATATATATCTGCGTCATCAATTCTGCAGCTGATCCTTTTGCAATCTCAATAAATCTAATTTTTTCTTTGTCAGACTCTTTCTCCATTCCTTCTGCAATATTAGAAGCTATTGACAAGCTACTTCTTGTTATCTGATCTTTAAAGCCAAAATCCTTTAACTCTTTAAAATAATTGTATATATTAACTGAAAGTCTACAACTCCTTTTCCATACATCCAAATTCTCACACTTCATCCTACTTACCCTACTTAACACTTAATACTTAATACTTAGCACTTAAAACTATGAAGTATGGATTAAGCAGATTTTCTTTATTGTATTTTAAAGGTATTGGGTATTGGGTGTTGGGTGTTGGGCATCCAATTGAAAATTTTGGATTTTGGATTCTGGATTTTGGATTAAGTTTGAACTTTGAACATTGAACATTGAACTATCGTATATATATATTTCCCCTCCGGCTTCTTTAACAATGGCATGTGCTGCTGCAGTGTCCCACTCCATCGTAGGTCCAAGGCGTGGATAAATGTCAGCTTTACCCTCAGCTACTAAACAAATTTTCAGACTACTTCCAATAGAAGTAGTGATTAGTGAAGAGTGATTAGTGAAGAGTGAAGATTCTTTTAAAGCCTCTATAAAATTTTGAGTTTCTTGATTCATATGCGACCTACTTGCAACTACAATTAAATCTTTATCATCTCTTTCAACAGGTAACTTAACCGAATTTTTCAAAATTTCATTCATTCTCCTTTCACTGTTCACTGTTTCACTATTCACTGATTTATATGCTCCCAATCCTTTTGCTGCATAATATAATGTATTAATCGCTGGTGCATATACAACACCAAGAACAGGTGAATCTTTATGAATTAAAGCAATATTAACCGTAAATTCTCCATTCTTTTTAATAAATTCCTTTGTACCATCCAAAGGATCAACAAGCCAGAATATGTCCCAGTTTTTTCTATCATCATAGGGAATTTCTTTATTTTCTTCACTGAGGATGGGGATTCGTGTAAGTGTAGGTGTGGGTGTGTGTCTAGGTGCTGGTGTGAGTTGTTTAAGACCATCGCAAATTATCTCATTGGATAATTTGTCAGCCTCCGTAAGTGGACTTTTGTCATCTTTGTATTTAACTGAAAAATCTTTATGATATATTTCCATTATCTTTCCACCTGCTTTCACTGCTGTGAATATTACTTGAGCCAATAAATCTGATAAAAATTCTTTCATAAAATTTCCTCAAATAATTTTTTTCGCTTTTAAAAATATAACTATTTTTTCAACACATTCATTTACAGACAATTTATCCGTTTTTAAATGTATTTCAGGACTTAGCGGTGGCTCATATGGTGAATCTATACCGGTGAACTCTTTAATCTCACCTTTTCTTGCTTTTTTATACAGCCCCTTTGGATCTCGCTGCTCACAAACCTCTATCGGAGTATCTACAAAGACCTCTATGAATTCAT
This sequence comes from Hippea maritima DSM 10411, assembly GCF_000194135.1. GTDB lineage: Bacteria > Campylobacterota_A > Desulfurellia > Desulfurellales > Hippeaceae > Hippea > Hippea maritima. The sequence continues at coordinate 60,438 of NC_015318.1, forward strand.
CACTTCTTACAAGGCTTCTTGCATAATTTCTTTCTTCTCTAAAGGGTGAAATAAACGCTGTAATCACTATAAGTCCTGCATCCACAAAAAGTTTTGCAACTTCAGAAATTCTGCGTATATTTTCTTTCCTATCTTCGATAGAAAAACCAAGATCTTTGTTTAAACCATGCCTTATATTGTCACCATCCAGAAGATATGTATGTACATGCATTCTATTTAATTTTTCTTCAAGAGCATTTGCAATTGTGGATTTACCAGAGCCGCTAAGACCTGTAAGCCAGATGATGCAAGGTTTGTGGCCTTTGATTTTGCTGCGATCAGATTTGGTAATTTTGTGAGGATGGTACACTATATTAAAATTTTGGATTTTGGATTTATTTAATAATTTTGAATTTTGGATGTTGTATTTTGGATTTTTGTTATTATTTTGATTTTTCATTTTTTAGCCTTTCTCGAAGTGTTATTATAATCTTTCTTAGTATATTTATAATTGAATTAATTTCTTCAAAAAGATATTTTTTATTTTCATAATTATCGAGAAATTTGCTATCATTCAATAGTCTAAGCCAGTATAGTGTTTCTCTTGCTTCTTTACTAGCAATACTCAGCTTTGAAATAAAGTCTTTACTTGATTGTGGAGCAAGACAGGGGTCGCATCTCAACATTTGACATTCATTTCCTCTCCATCTCTTTTGTCGTTTTTTCTACCATTCCTTGGGTTATTTTATCTTTTCTCATTTCTTTTTCAAATCTTTTTACAGTTTGAGATACAGCAGAATAATCGATATTAAACAGTTCACCAATTTCTTTCAATGATAAAGGTGTGTATTTTTTTAGAAGATATAGGGTTAATTTTCGGTAAATATTGCCTTTGATTTTTTTAAAGATTATGTTTTGTTTTATATTAAACTGAGTTGATACAGCATTAATCACACGTTCTTTTGGTAGTAAGTTTTCACCTTTTATATGACTTATTTCCCTGTTTGAACTCAATTTGGATATCTTCTCTTTTATCTTTTCTATAAATTTTTCACTACCTAAAGCTAAATTCTTATAACTTTTTTCAAGGGGATTTTTAAGATCTGCATTCTCTATAACATACTTCATATATTGTTTTTGAGCCTGTTCTTCATTATCTGAAAAATTGCTTAATATAAATGACACATCAAGTCTTTTTACGAGAGGGCTTTTTTTGCCGATATAATCTAAGAAACTTGAAAAATGATAGTTATCCGGATCATCAACCATACCAGCTCTTGCAGGATTTAGATGAATGTAGGCTGATAAAACTAATGCATAGCTATCCGCATCAACAACAATGGATTTATATCTACCCTGAAATATAGAGCCTACAAGTTTATATTTTGCCCTAAACCAGTTGGCATAAGATGTATTGAGATAATGCATGCCCTCTGAGATGTTTGCAGATGGCGTTTTTATAAACAGATGATAGTGGTTATCCATAAGGCAGTAGGCGTAACATACAAAAGAGTATTTTTCAAAGGTTTCATTCATTTTGTCTATAAAGACATATTTATCCTTATCAGAATAAAAGATATTTTCTCTTCTAATGCCTCTTGCGGTTATATGGTAGAATGCATTCTCAAAAGAAATTCTCAAAGGTCGTGCTATAACAGAGGGCAAAGTATCATAAGATTGAGTGAATGTCAAATGTTGAGATTTGACCCCCTATATTCTTTATCATTCCTCATTCCCTCTACTCAAAAAATCATCCATTGAATTCTTAATTTTATCAATTGCTTTTTTCGATACATGCGTATAAATCTCTGTTGTTTTTGAACTTTCATGCCCTAATAGTTCTTGAATATATCTTAAATCAGTGCCTTGTTCAAGGAGATGTGTAGCAAAGCTATGTCTAAGCATATGTGGTGTTACTGTTTTCTTAATACCTGCTTTAATTGCTGCCTTTTTTAAGATATTTGCTATACTCGTAGGAGAATACATTCCTCCTTTTTGTCCTTCAAAAAGATACTTCTGTGGACGATATTCTTTGTAATACTTCAGCAATAAATTCAAAAGATTATCTGAAAGCAAAGAAATTCTATCTTTTTTACCTTTGGCACCATTGATGTGAATAATCATCCTTTCTGAGTCAATATCGGTAGGGGCAAGGTTTAAAGGCTCACTTCTCCTTAGCCCTGCTGAATATATCAACATCAAAATACATTTATGTTTTAGATTGCTTGTTACATCAAAAATTATTTTAACCTCTTTTTTACTTAAAACCTTTGGTAATTTATGTTCTTTTTTAGGGCGATGAAGTTCATAGTACTGTTTTTCTCCACCCATCACCTTTTCGTAATAAAATTTAATTGCATTAATTCTCTGATTCTGTTGACTGATAGAAATATTCTTTGATTTTATAAGATCTAAAATATACGAATTAATTTGAGCAGTGGTAATGTTCATTAATTTCTCATTTTGAAAATAGACACAAAAATCTTTGAAATAACTGTAATAGATATCTTGAGTGTTCTGACTGTATCTTTTCTGAATTAGTAAATCTTTATATTGTCTCAAGACTTTTTCCATATCGTTTATTCTCTTCTATGTATAACGTGAGCATCACCCGCCCGCCGACTCTGGCAATCCGAGAAACTTTGACCAGAACCACAGCAGGCAATTTTCGCGCCGCTTACCTACCGCCGAAGGCGGGTCGGGTGAATGCATGGTTAGGCTTCACTTTCTGAATGAGCAAGTTCGAATAGTTTTTGCAACAGTTCAGTATTAGATTCTAAATCACCTGGCCTTAGTCTTAGTCGATACTTGCCCCATTTATTAAGATACTCAACATCGAGACCAGATTCTTCTAATTCGGTTGTCAACTCGGCATCTTCTGCTAAACGGACTTCAACATTTATCCATTTTTTCTTTGGCTTACAAGCCACAAAATTATTTGCAATGCCATCTTTTGCCATCCCGATATAAAACTTGTTGTACTTCAATTGGTAATCAGGAGCAAATGAATGAACGAGTTTTAAAATTGTATCCGCAAGTTCTAACGTCGCCTGTGAGCCACGTTTCAGCCAGTAATCCCGATCTGTAACCAAACTGCTTTCTTCGTCTTCATCAACCAATCCGAGAGCGAGTTCATCAATCACTTTAGTGAACGACAACCCAATCCCATCACCAACTTTTAGAGCTGTCATCTGGATGGCAATCAGAGGAATAAACCCATTAAAAAGTGATATAACATTAAGGAATCTACTGGTGATATTCTCAGCTACCAATACCGCACAATGATCATATTGAGGATAGCGTTTCCTTTCCAAATCCAAATACTCAATTGTGCGAATAATATGGCTTTCGTCTGTTGCGCCTAACTGTATTTCTACTTCATATCGTTTATTTGTGTCGGGGTCTTGCAAAAGCAAGTCTAATCTACCGGCTTTTGGCTGTTTTCTCTCTTTGTCTCGCAGAACAACGTCCCCTAAACCTAGCATCGATGGATCATCAGCAATCACCCGTTGAACCCAAGCTTCATTTAGTTCTGGATGTTCCTTGATCGAGATGCTTTCTAGTTTTACATGTTTCATTGTTTCTCCAGTCTATGAAGCCTAACATAAGATTAGGTGTACTAATGAAAATAGCAAAGGTTGCTCTTCGGGACTACCTAATCTATACAGCTTGCTTTTTGTTAATTGTTTAATTTTATTTATGTTATACATCCTTTTACATCCATTCATTTCCTTACATAGGTTGCTCATAAAGCAGCCTATACTAAAAATCAACAGGACTTCTTACTCCTTAGCAGCCTTAATTAAGTAAATCATGGTAGTTTCCACGTTTTTATGCCCCAATAATTCTTTTATCATTTTATTATACTCTAAACCACCCGCTTGTTTTTGTTCATAAAATGTTCCAAATCTTAACTACTCTGTTTTTCATTCTCTTTTCTCAACTTTTATACACTCAAAAGTTATGTCTGTCAAATCTTTGAAATTTATTGCCGTTCTATTTCCACATATTTATCAAAAAATTCGGACAGGTAGAGAAAAGAGGATCAAGTCTAGACATTTTATTCTCTTTATTACCCATTATCCATTAAAAAATGTCATCCGCCGTGCTAAAATACACCGCAAACGTCTACTAAAAGTGCACCACTTTTAGTAATTGTTTATACTCTCCTGGAATAATCTTTTTCAAGGAGAGTACTATGATTAGCAAGGAGGAGTTTGTTGTGATTCACACACTGCATTCTCAAGGGTTGTCAATCAGACAGATATCAAAAATTCTTGGTCTAAACAGAAGAACGGTATCAAAAAGACTGAAAGAGGAGGATTTAAAACCGTATTCCAAAAGAAGCTACCCCTCAAAGCTTGATGGTTACAAAGATTATATAAGGACAAGGATTAATCAAGCCTATCCAGATAGGATTCCTTCTACTGTCGTTTTAAGAGAGATAGCTGATATGGGATACACAGGGAGTCTAAGAACACTTCAGAAATACACAAAAACCATCTACGATAGTATTGACCCAAAAAGAGGTAAAAACAGTGAGGAAATAATTAGGTTTGAAACCGAAAAAGGCTTTCAAGCTCAGGTTGATTGGACAACCATTAGGTCAGGTCAAAAGCCCATTTATGCATTTGTTATGGTTTTAGGTTATTCAAGAGCAGCTTTTGTTTATTTTACAGATAACATGCGACAGGACATATTTCAGTCCTGCCACATTAAAGCGTTCGACTACTTTGGTGGAATACCAAAGACCATACTGTATGATAACCTAAAATCCGTTGTAATTCAAAGGGATAAATAGGGACAAAACAGACACGGAATAAACGATGAGTTTCTTGATTTCTCAAAGGGCTTGTTTGTACCGAAACTCTGTAAACCATATAAGGCAAAGACAAAGGGGAAGGTAGAAAGGTTTAATTCATATCTGAAGAACAATTTCTACAAGCCTTTGAGGGCAAAGCTAAAGAACTCTGGTTTGGAGATAACCCCTGATCTTCTAAACTCATACATCTTCTCCTGGCTTGAGATGGCAAACAACAGAATACATGCAACAACAAAGAGAAGACCTTTTAATATGCTGAAAGAGGAGTATGGGTTTTTGACAAAGATACCGGATGGTCTGATTGCCAAAAGTGGGGATAGAAATGACCATAAAATCACTGAAGCCATTGAAAAGACAAACAGAACCTACTCTGATATCGATATCTCATACTACACAAATATAGATGAATACGAAAGGCTCTTGCTTGGGGAGAGCAGTAATGGTTAAGACAAGGATAGAGGAATACTGCAAGAAATTAAAATTAAGCGGTATTCTAACTGCCTATAGCTCTTTATCTGATAGAGCTGCAAAAGAGAATCTCTCCTTCTCCGAATTCCTGTTCCTTCTGCTTGAATCTGAATATGAGACAAGAAACGAAAGGTCAAAACAGACAATCCTAAAGTTTGCAGGGTTTCCAAAGATAAAGACAATAGATACATTTGACTTTTCTTTTTCATCTTTGGATAAAACACTGATAAATGAAATACTAACAATGCGGTTTGTTGATGAAACAAAAAACATACTCCTGATTGGACCGTCAGGCACTGGAAAGACACACCTTGCTATAGCCATAGGCTATGCTGCTGCACAGCATAGAATAAAGACAAAGTTCATAACAATGGCTGACCTTGCAATCACATTGGAGGCAGCAGAAACACAGAACAGATTGGATTCATACATAAAGAAGGTGATAAACTCCGCAAGATTACTTATTATCGATGAATTTGGGTATTTCAAACTCAATGAGAGACATCCCCTAATTTTTGTGTCTCTCTCATCATACCAAATCCCTCCTCACTCTTCAACTCCCTTCCCAAACTTAGCAACAAACATCTGATTCAGTTCATATCTTTTAGCCTTAATCAGAGGATTAACATTCCAGGTTTTGTGTAATTTATCTGTTGCAATGAAAAGGGCAACATTTAGGATATCCATGGACTGGAAGAACCCTCCTTTCTTTAGCCTTTGTTTTTCAAAGGATGAATGTACAGATTCAACAGTGTTTGTTGAATTGATGTACTTTCTTATTACCTCAGGGTACTTTAAGAAGGCAAGGAGTTCTTCTTTTCTTGAGTCTAAATATTTGGTGTAGGTCTTGTATTGGTCTTTGAATCTGTCAATTATCTCTGTTTTGAAAATCTCTATCCCTTTTTCAAAGGTATCACAGGAGTATTTAATCTCCTTGAGCTTTTTGTTCACATATGAGGCATCCTCCTTTTTCATATGCTTGTATACGTTTCTTGATGCATGAACTGTGCATTTCTGAATATCCGAGTAAGGAAAGAAGGCTCTTATTGCCTCTGAGATTCCGTTGAAATCATCACAGATGAACATTAAGACCCTTTTCATTCCCCTGTTGATTAAATCCTGGAATACTTCCATCCAGGTGGATCTGTTCTCACTACCAAAGAATGAGTAATATCCAAGGAGTGTTTTTTGAGCATTTGTGTCTATCCCTACAACAGTGTAAACGACAGCTCTCTTTACCCTTTTATCCTTTTCATCCTTTACCATACAGTGATAGGCGTCTATGTATAGAAAATAGTAGTTTTCCTGAAGTTCTTTGGATTTAAATTCAAGCATCTGTGTCTTTATGTATTCAAATATCTCATCGTATGCTTTTTCACTAAAATCCAGTCCTCTCAATTTCATCTTGTGCACGATTTCCTGTTTTGAGTCTCCATTGATTAGGAAGGAGAAGATTAAATCCTCAAAGCTTTCATCATACCTTTGATATTTGGGAGGGAGAAGATGAGAGCGGAAGTTTCCGCTCCTTGTTCTTGGGACATCCAAATTCAGTTTACCAAGGCCTGTGTTTAGGCTCCTTTTGTAGGTTCCATTGCCTTTGTCTTCTGGGTTCTCAAGTAAGTACTCGTATCTTTCCTTACCCATTATCTCAATAAGTAGTCCTTCCATTAGGGTGGCCAGTTTATTCTTTCCGTATTCATCCAACTCCTTTACTACATCCATATCCATGTTTGAGATTATCTCCTTAAGCATCTTTCTGTTCATCTCTTAAAGCTCCTCCATACTTAGCCTAATTTCAGAGTTCATTAGAACAGTTCATTAAACCCCACTCCATTTTAGTAGGTTTGTGGGGGAGACACAAAAATATTTTAAGTCCCCTCAATGAGAAGCAATCCAATCTGTTATTCCAGATAGTAAACAAGAAGTATGAAACGGGGTCTATTATAATAACCACTAACCTGTCATTTATTAGATGGAAGGAGGTTTTGAACAATGATGAAGGTTTAACTACCGCTATACTGGATAGGTTAATACACCACAGCTACATCATCAACATTAAAGGTGAAAGCTATAGGCTGAGACAGAAGAAAAAAGCAGGGCTTTTGGATTTCAATCCCAATTCTCAGGGTTTTTAATAGGGAAGGAATGGTGCACTTTTGCAGGGCGTATTGGTGCAGTTTTGGATTGCGCTTGACATGAATGGTTGAGTAAGTTTGTGAACCTGTATATATTTAGTAGAGGTGGTAAGTATGTGTGGACCACTTACCAGTTTATGGGAGTTATGTGTTAGTTTAGGTATATATTGTCATAATAGCAGGGTGTTCACAAAATTTCTTCAATAAGCTCTTTAATATCCTGGTATAGGGGTTTTATGCTATCCTTGATGGTCTCCCATACAATCATATAGTTAACGCCAAAGTACTCATGTATAAAGCTTGTCTCTCATTCCTGCCATGGATTTCCATGGTATCTCTGGATGCTCAGCTCTAAAATCAGAATCTATGTTTTTGGCAGCTTCTCCTATTATTTCTAAGCTCCTAACAAAAGCACGCATAAGAGTTTGGTCTTTAATAAATTCAGAATAAGAAAGATTTTCAGATTTGTTTACTAAAAACTCGCACTCTTCAAGTATATGAAAAAGATGCGGTTTTACGCTTTTGTTCAATTACAACACCCTTGTATCTTCAATATACGGCAGTATATAAGGACTTATCCCTTTTTCTGTAAGCAGGTCAACTTTAATATCTAATATATTGGATAGGTATTCCTCAAGCTCAATGATGTCGAAATATGTCGGTGTTTCAAAAAAGTCAACGATCAAATCCAAATCACTATTCTCGTTTTGTCTTCCCTCTGCATAAGAGCCAAAAATCCTTATGCCTTTTACATTGAACTCATTTTTGAGCTTGTCTGCATGCCTGAGTATAATCTGTTTTATGTCCTCTAAAGTATTCTTTTCTTTAGTTTTCGTGTTTAAATTTTAACATCATTTTGTGGTTGTTAAAACAAAAAATAATTGGATTGAAGGAGTGTAAGCTTTTCTAAAGCCACCTTTTACCTTCTTTCATAACGGCTTTTAACAGTTGCAAGCTACAATTTCCTGAGGTTATCGTTTCAGCTTTTCCAGTTCTTTAACCACAAAATCTAAATACTTGTTGTCTTCTATAAATGAGTCAATTAGCTCGTGTTTTAAATCGCTATCAATGTTTTCAATTAATTTGATTACGGAGTCCAAAATTTCATCCAAGTTATTGTTAATGATATTCCAAACTCTATCTGGATCGATGCCGAAATATGCATGCGTTATGTAGTTCCTGAAATCTACAACCTTTGTTTTGTCTTTTTCGAATAGATTGTCTCTTGGTAAATATTTGTTTGCCTTTCCAATAATCTCAAATTCTCGTATGACACTATCCCAATCTGTGTAGCTGTGAAATAGTTCTTGTGTGCTGTTAAACTTTGATGCTGTATGTTTTATCTTTAGGACCGCAATGTAAATGTCAAAAATAAAAAACTCTGTTGCTCTATCTGTGCTGCTGATGTCAAACATGGATTAAATCCTTCTTTATTCTATTTTTTATAAATGTTTTCATACTCCCAAAATTGCCGATATCTACTCTTTTTTAAGCGTGTCCTCCAAAAATTTCTTTGCTTCCATCAGTAGAAAGAAATCTTTTTTGGAGTCCTTAAGTATCACAATATCCACATCGCTATTTTCGGTGTCTGTTCCCCTTGCAACGCTGCCGAATACTGCAAACTCCTCAATCCCATATCGCTCTTTTAAAATAGGCTTTAGCTCTCTTAACTTCTCTATGATCGATCTGTTCATTTTAAATCCTTCTTGAAGATTTGTTTTTTATCTTTTCAATTATACTATCTTTTTGCTGGAAAGTAAAAGGTTTGTGGGGGTGATAAGGTTGTAGAAGTTATAGAAGTTGTAGAGGTTGTAAGGGTTGTAGAGGTGGTTAGATGTTAGTTTTCTCATATTTTCTAACAACGGCCGCCAGTATGATTGTTCTATTCAGTTTCTTCTTTTCTTATATAAAAAATCAATATAACTTTTTGGTATTCCTTTGCAAACATTTAGCATGTTTATGTCCTTCAAGGCTTGTATTTAACTAATTTTTGTGGTAATTCATAAAAAACGCTTGTGGAGGTGTTATGGATATAAAAGATGTAATCAGCTCGATAGAGCCTGTGGATGAGGTGTTTTTCGATAAGGCAAAACAGAGAACATCAAACCTTATCATGCCTTTCAGGGCTGTTGGTATGTTAAACGATATATCTGAGAGGTTGTGCGCAATCCAGAGAAGCCTAAAGCCGGAGACGGATAAGAGGTGTGTGTTTGTAATGGCTTCAGATCACGGCGTTGTTGAGGAGGGGGTTAGCGCTTTTCCTCGGGTTGTTACATGCGAGATGATTAGGGCGTTTGTTGATGGTATCGCCACCATAAATGTCCTTGCAAGGCAGAATAACGCCAGGGTTGTTGTTTGCGATGTGGGAACGAAGTGTGATTTTGAAAGCCGGCAGCTAAGCGGGGAGAACGAATTTGTATCAAAAAAGGTAAGCTTGGGCAGTAAGAACTTTACAAAAACAGCCGCAATGAGAAAGGATGAGGCTATCTTAAGCATTATGAGCGGTTTTGAGATTGCAAAAGAAAAGATAGAGGAATACAATTTAAACCTGATAGCCACGGGTGATATGGGCATAGGCAACACAACGCCTTCAGCAGCTATTGCAAGTGTTATTTTAAACAGGGATCCGTCTGAGATTGCAGGAAGGGGCACAGGCATCGATGATAGGTCGTATAAAAACAAGATAGATGTAATCAGAAGAGGGATTCAGCTAAACAAACCAAACAGGAATGATGTGATCGATGTGCTTGCCAAAGTGGGCGGTTTTGAGATCGGTGCGATCGCAGGCGTTATGCTGGCTGCTGCTTTTAAGAAAATACCCGTTGTGGTTGATGGTTTTATATCCACAGCAGGTGCGCTTATTGCTTATGGGCTTAATCCAACCGTGGCTGATTACATGTTTGCCGGCCATCTATCGGAGGAGAATGGCCACAAGCTCATGCTTGAGCATCTCGGCCTGAACCCGATTTTAAGGCTGAATATGAGGCTTGGTGAGGGAACGGGTGCTGTATTGGCTATGCATATAATCGATGCTTCAGCGAGGGTTATAAAAGAGGTGGCAACATTTGAAGAGGCGGGGGTATCAGAATCGGAAAAATAGTAAACAGCTTTTTATCCTGTTTGAGCTTTTTAACCATAATACGCATAAACTCAGACTTTGATGCAAAGGGCTCTGTCAAGTTCTTTAGCGTTGTTGGTGGCTTAATAGGCCTTGGGCTTTACGGTTTAGGTTATATATCTGTCCCGTTTAGGGGCTTTCTGATGGTGTTTTATCTTGCCGTTATTACCGGCGGTTTGCACCTGGATGGGCTTGCCGATGCATCGGATGCTTTTTTCTCCCACAGAGATAAAGACGAGATGCTCAGGATAATGAAGGATTCCAGAATAGGCACCTTTGGCGTATTGGCTTTATTTTTTGTTCTTTTGGGCAAATATTTGAGTTTTAATGCGATAAAGAACCCTTTGTTTTTGGTCTTTATACCCATTTATGGCCGATTCATAGCTGTCTATTTGATGAAAAAACTGCCCTATGCAAGGGCTTCTGGCACAGCTAAAGACTTCTTTAAAAGGTTTGATCTGTGGGATTTCTTGGCTGGGTTTGTTTTCATTGCTTTGAGTTTTTTTCTGTTTAATCCCGCTGTTGTGGGTTTGATAACCGCATGTTTCTTTTTGTGGGGTTTCTTTTTGTTTAGCTATTTTAAAAGAAAGATAGGCGGCATCACGGGGGATATGATAGGCTTTGCCATAGAAACCACAGAGCTTTTTATGCTTCTTTTAGGGGTTTTTTATGGCCTCTGAACACGGCGGCAATGTGTTTGAGCTTGCAAAAGAACTTAACACAACGCCTGATAAGATAGTTGATCTAAGCAGCAATGTTTTGGATGCAGATTTGGGCTGTATTGAACTAAAAAGCAGACTTCCCCAGGAGAGCCCGTATGAGCTTGAGCGTCTGATAGAAAAGAGGTTTAACCTTAAGCGGTTTAGTGTTCTAATTAATGCGGGCACATCCCAGTTTATCAAGGATATCTGCTGTGTTTTTAGGGATAAAAAGGGATTGGTTTTTGAGCCCACATATGTGGAGTATAGAAAGCAAAGCCTGAATTTTAACATAGACATAAAGCATGTTCTTGCAAAAGAGGAGGCAAACTTTGGGTTTGAACTGGATAAAATAGATTTTAGCGGGTTTGAGTTAACTTTTATATGTAATCCCAACAATCCAACGGGTAATCTTCTCGAAAAATCAGACCTGTTGGGCATGATAAAAGCCAATCCAAACACATTTTTTGTTATTGATGAGGCTTATATGGATTTTGATCGCGACAGAAACACGCTTTTGGGGTGTGAGTTTGATAATCTGTGTGTGTTGAGGTCGTTTTCCAAGCTGCACGGACTTGCAGGCTTAAGGATAGGTTGGCTTTACTCTCACAACGATGAACTTTTAAAAAAGCTTAAGAGCCTAAGGGCGCCCTGGAGTGTTTCTGAGGTTGCTATCCAGTTTGCAAGACTCTCCATTGAGACAGATTTTACAGACAGGATAGAAGAAGTAAAAAAGCTAAGGGACTATCTAATAGCCAGATTAAGGGGATTCTCTCAAATCGTTGTTTTTGACAGTCATGCCAATTTTGTTCTGTTTAGACTTTTGGGTGCTGATCCTGTGGATTTTTTCAACTATTTCAAAAAACACAGGCTGCTTTTGAGGAATTGCTCCAATTTTTACGGCCTTGATGGTAGTTTTTTCAGGGTTTCAATAAAGGATAGAAAGAGTATTGAGTTATTCTTGAGACTTGTTGAGGGTTATTTTGGATGAAGAAGGCCATAATGTTTTGTGGCACGGCAAGTGGCGTGGGAAAAACGATAATAACAGCCGGCTTTTGCAGACTTTTGTCCAATAAGGGGGTGAGTGTTGCTCCGTTTAAGGCTCAAAACATGTCCTTGAATAGCATAGCCCTACAGGAAGGCGGTGAGATCAGTGTTGCTCAGGCGCTTCAGGCCTTTGCTTGCAAGATAAAGCCCGATGTTAGGATGAATCCGATACTTTTAAAACCGGATAGCGGCAGGTCGTATCTTGTTAGATTGGGAAAACCGGTTGGTGTTTATTCCTATAAAGATTATTACAGGTTGAGCGTTGAAAACAAAAAAATAGCCTTTGAGGCCTTTGATAGCTTAAAGGATGAATACGATCTTGTTGTGATTGAAGGTGCAGGCTCGCCGGCTGAGATAAACCTGTATGACCACGACTTTGTCAACATGCCGATGGCTGAGTATGCTAATGCTTTTGTTTTCATCGTGGGCGATATAGACAGAGGCGGCGTGTTTGCCTCGTTTAAGGGAACGGTTGAGCTTTTAAGACAGAAGCACAAGGAGTTGGTTAAGGGGTTTATTATAAATAAGTTCAGGGGCAGCTATGAGATACTAAAGCCGGCATTTGAGCTATTTAAAGATCATTGCAAAAAACCAATTGTGGGTGTTGTGCCCTATCTTGATCTGAAGCTTGATGAGGAGGATTCCGTTTTTAAGCCATCAAGAGCAGACGGCAAGGTAAAGATCGGAGTGATTAGGCTGCCGCATATGTCCAATTTTAATGAGTTTGATATATTCAGATTTTTAGATGTGGGCTTAAAATTTGTAATAAAGCCGCAAGAGCTGGATAGCTGCGATCTGGTGATTTTGCCGGGAAGCAAGAATCCCATAGTTGACCTTGAGTTTTTGCTTGAGTCAGGGTTTGATGTTTATTTAAAAGGCATTTTGGGTGAAAAGCCCATTGTTGGTATATGTGGTGGATATCAACTTCTTGGTGAGAGCATTGATGGTAAAAAGGCGCTTGGTTTGTTGGGTGTTGAGACAGAGCTTTTGGAGGATAAGGTTGTTGTATCTGCTGAATATGAAGGGACAGGTGATTTTGAAGGTAGGTTTTTGAGCGGTTATGAAATCCATCATGGCAGGACAAACTCAAAAGGAAAGCTAAAACAACTACTAAAGCAGAAAGACCTGCTTGTTTTTGATGAGGATAGGCTTGTTATAGGTACCTACCTGCACGGTATATTTAACAATAATGTGTTTTTGGAGTGGCTGTTTGACCTTTTGGGTAAGCACATAGAATTCAATGTTAATCTGTCTAAAGAGAAGGATGAGCAACTCAACAGGCTTTCTGAGGTGCTTGAGGAATCTTTGAATCTGGAGATTTTGCTTGATGGATTTGATCTGTGAGCTTGTTTACTTCAATGGGATAGCCTTTTTTGTTGGGGTTGTTTTGGATTTTGTGTTTGGCGAGCCGCCAGTTGCCTTTCACCCTGTTGTCTGGATAGGAAGGCTTATAAGCCGTTTTGAGGGGTATTTTTATCGGTTTGAAAATAGACTCTTAGGCGGGGTTTTGTTTGTTTTTAGTGTTTTAGGTGTTGTTGTTCTTGTTGTCTGTGTGTTTTTGTATGTTTTTGCTGTATCTGGATTCTTTGGAAAACTGATTTATAGCATTGTCGCAAGTTATCTTGTTTTCTCATCCATCAGTATAAGATCCCTAAGCCAGCACGCCAAAAGGGTTTTGGATGCTTTGGAGGAGGCTGATTTGGATAGGGCTAAAAAACACCTGTTTTTGATTGTAAGCAGAGACACGCATGATATGAGGCAGGATAAGATCATAACTTCGACGGTTGAGTCTGTTTCTGAGAATTTCGTTGATGGTGTTTTGTCTCCTATGGTCTATTACGCAGCTTTTGGTATTTTAGGTGTTGCTTTTTTTAAAACCATAAGCACCTTTGATTCTATGATTGGTTATAAAAATGAAAGATACGAGTTTTTTGGCAGGTTTGCAGCCAGGTTTGATGATCTATTGAACTTTATACCAGCGCGGCTGAGCGTTGTGTTTATTGGTGTGGCAAGCCTTATTTTGGGCTTCAATTTCTTTGATACTATGCGTGTTTTTGCCAGATTCAGAAAAGCCCATTCAAGCCCAAACTCAGCGCACCCTATGAGTGCATTTGCCGGAGCTTTGGATCTTAGATTGGGCGGTAAAACAAGTTATAGTGGTGTTATGGTGGATAAGCCCTATATCGGTGATTCTAAAAGAATACCGAAGGCTAATGATATAAAAAGAGCTATCCATTTATTCGAGGTTTCATCTTATTTGGCCTTTATGTTTTTTGGGTTTGTTTTTGTGAAGATAGTTGTTGGGTGTTTAGGCTAAACTTGACGATTGTCTTTTAGCGGAAATGTGCTTATTTTTCCTTACTTTAGCGTTGAAATCGGCAAGGCCATTTGTTAAAATGCCGACAACTCAACTCAAGGGGGAAGCTTTTCTTTTTTTATATGTAATTTTTATGGGGGTGTATTTATGAAGCATGTGAAGTGGCTGGATGAAATTAGCGCCGATGATGTGCATATAGTCGGCGGAAAGAACGCATCGTTGGGCGAGATGATTAGAGAGCTTAAGGATGAGGGTGTTAATGTTCCTTACGGTTTTGCTCTAACGGCTCAATCTTATTGGTATTTAATCGATTCAAATAACCTAAGGGATAAGATCTATGAAGTTTTAAAGGATTTAGACACTCACGACATAAATGATTTGAGAGAGAGAACAAAAAAGGCCAGGGATTTAATCTTCAATGCCGAAATGCCGGATGATCTATATCAGGAGATAAAAGAGGCATATGAGAAACTAAGTGCATATTACAACGAGAAAGAAAGCGATGTGGCCGTGAGGAGTTCTGCAACTGCAGAGGACCTACCTGATGCATCCTTTGCAGGACAGCAGGATACATACCTGAATGTTAAAGGTTTGGATGATGTTGTTCATTATGTAAAGAGCTGTTATGCGTCAATCTTTACAGAAAGAGCTACATCCTACAGGCACGATAAAAACTTTGACCATTTCAAGGTTGGATTGTCTGTTTGTGTTCAGAAGATGGCAAGAAGCGACTTAGCAGCAAGTGGTGTTATGTTCTCCATAGACACAGAGAGTGGTTTTGATAAGGTTGTCGTAATAAATGCAAGCTATGGTTTGGGTGAAAATATCGTTGCCGGTAAGGTCAATCCGGATGAGTTTATCGTATTTAAACCAACATTGGCTGAAGGTTATAGCTCCATCATTAAAAAACAGCTTGGCTCTAAACTCACAAAGGCTGTTTATGATGAAAATGGTGGTATAAAGGATGTTGATACAACCGAAGAGGAAAGGTATAGATTTTCTATAACCGATGATGATGTTTTAACGCTGGCCAAGTGGGCTTTAAAGATAGAAAACCATTACTCAAAGAGAAACGGCAGATACACGCCTATGGATATAGAGTGGGCAAAGGATGGAAAAACCGGCCAGCTGTTTGTTGTTCAGGCGCGCCCCGAGACCGTTCAATCTCAGAAAAACCTGAGCGTTCTTGAGACATATAAGCTTAAAGAGAAAAGTAATGTAATTGTTGAAGGTATAGCAGTGGGCAGCAAGATAGCCACAGGCGTTATAAATGTTATCGATACGCCGGAGGATATGGATAAGTTTAAAGAGGGCGAGATCCTTGTAACCGATATGACCGACCCGGATTGGGAGCCTATCATGAAGAAGGCTGCCGCAATTATTACAAACAGGGGCGGCAGAACATGCCATGCTGCTATTATCTCAAGGGAGCTTGGCGTTCCTGCTATTGTTGGATGCGGTGATGCAACAGAAAAGCTCTCAAGCGGCCAGGAGGTTACTGTATCCTGCGCGGAGGGTGAAATAGGTTATGTTTATGAAGGAAAGCTTGATTACGAAGTTGAGGTTTTGGATTTATCAAAGATAGAAAAGCCAAAAACCCAGATAAAGATGAATTTGGGTAATCCTGCGATAGCCTTCCAGACAGCCGGTATTCCAAATGATGGAATCGGCCTTGCAAGAATGGAGTTTATCATAAGCTCGTTTATTCAGGTTCATCCGCTTGCCTTGATCCACTTTGATGAGCTTGAGGATAAGAAGGCAAAAGAGGTGATAGCTGAGCTTACAAGGGGTTATGATAATAAACCACAATATTTCGTGGATAAGCTTGCAGAGGGCGTTGCTATGCTTGCAGCAAGCGTCTATCCAAACCAGATACTTGTCAGGATGAGCGATTTTAAGACCAACGAATACGCCAATCTCATCGGTGGTAAGGAGTTTGAGCCGGATGAAGAAAATCCGATGATCGGCTTTAGGGGTGCTTCTCGTTATTACTCAGATGCCTACAGGGAGGGGTTTGCCCTTGAGTGTAAGGCTATGAAGAAGGTTAGGGATGAGTTTGGCCTAACCAATGTGGCTCTTATGATACCGTTCTGCAGAACGCCTGAGGAGGGTGAAAAGGTTATAGCAGAGATGAAGAAAAACGGGCTTGTTCAAGGTGAGAACGGGCTTGAGATATATGTGATGGCTGAGATCCCAAGCAATGTTATCTGCGCAGATGAATTTGCTGAAATCTTTGATGGTTTCTCCATAGGTTCAAATGACCTAACCCAGCTTACTTTGGGTATAGATAGGGATTCAGGTCTTGTTGCCCATCTGTTTGATGAGCGCCATATAGCCGTTAAGCGCATGATTCAGATGCTCATAGAGAAGGCTCACAAACATGGCAAACCGGTCGGTATCTGCGGTCAGGGTCCAAGTGATTTTCCTGATTTTGCCGAATTCTTGGTTGAGCTTGGCATAGATTCGATGAGCTTGAATCCAGACAGTATTATGTCTACCATTGTGAACATAAAGAAGCTTGAGGAGAAATTAGGAAGATAACCTGTGAGGGGCTTAAAAGCCCCTCTTTTTATTTGGGGTGAGAAAGATGTATGAGTCAGCAGCTGATCTTTTAAAAAACAGCAATAGCGATTTTTTTGATATATACAGGGAAAAATCCTATATAAGGATGTTGCAGGCCAAAAACGGCCAGATAGAGGATGTTAAGGTTGGATTTGAGGAGGGTGTAGGCGTTAGGCTTGTTAAGGGTTTGAGTGTTTTTTATTCATCATCCACCAACACGGATGAGGATAGTGTCTATAAAATAGCCAAGTTTATAACAGATGTTGCAAACCCCAAGCAGGGCAGGTTTGATATAACCCCCTTTGAGCTAAAAAGGGTTGAGATGTGGGGTGGCTATAAACCAGACCTTGAGCGCATCGCTGAAATATATGATGAGTTTTGTAGTGTGGCTTATAAGAAGGCCGAAGTAAAGCAGGTCAGCTTGACATTCTCCGATAGAAAGAAGCAGATAGAGATAATAAACGAAAAAGGAGAATTGCTTAAAGAAGAGAGGATTTATACGGTTTTGTTCTTTGAGCTTACAGCCAGAGAGAAACAAATAACACAGACCATAAGAAGGCCTTTTGGTGTTTTGGGCGGTTTTGAGTATTTTGACGGATGGGATTTTAAGGGGTTAGCCGAAGAGGAGACAGAAAAGCTTTTAAATCTGCTTAAAGCACCGCCACTTAAAGCCCAAAAGATGACTGTGGTGCTTTCCAGTCAGGCTGGCGGAACTATGATCCATGAGGCTGTGGGTCATGGCCTTGAGGCTGATCTAGTGTATGAAAATTTAAGTGTTTATAAGGATAAATTAGGGCAAAAGGTGGCAAGCGAGAAGATCACCGTGGTTGATGATGCAACAAGGCCTAAGATGAGGGGGTCTTTTTATTATGATGATGAGGGTGAGAGGTCTAAAAACACGGTTTTGATAGAAAACGGTGTGTTGAAGAATTATATGTTTGATAAGATGTATGCAAGATTGGCGGATAAGCAAACCACAGGCAACTCAAGAAGGGAATCCTACCGTTTTGCTCCCATTGTGCGCATGTCCAACACCTATATACTGCCTGGTGAGGATAATCCTGAGGATATAATAGCCTCTGTGGATTATGGGCTTTTGGTTAAAAGGATGGGGGGTGGCCAGGTAAACCCCACAACGGGCGATTTTGTGTTTGAGGTGGCCGAAGGGTATTTAATAGAAAACGGCAAGGTTAAACATATGGTAAGGGGTGCCACATTAATTGGTAATGGGCCTAATGTGTTGAATGAGATAGATATGGTGGGGAGTGATTTTGGCGTTGAGGTTGGCACATGTGGTAAATCGGGTCAAGGCGTTCCTGTGAGTGATGGTGAACCTACATTGAGGATTCCATCTATTATGGTAGGAGGTAGTAGCCTATAAGATACTGCGCTTGTATTGCCTATGATGGCACAAACTACAGTGGATTTCAGATTCAGCCAGATGTAAAAACTGTTCAAGGAGAGATAGAAAAGGCCTTAAAACGTATATTCAAAACCGACCTCAGGATCAACTTTGCCGGCAGAACCGATGCTGGCGTTCATGCCTTTGAACAGGTTATAGATTTTCCTGTTATTGCTGATATTGAAACTTATAGTCTAAAAAAAGCCCTAAATTCAGTTTTACCTGAAGATATACGTATAAAAAGCGTCAAAATTGTTGATAATAGTTTTCATTCAAGGTATAGTGCAAAGTTTAGGGAGTATGTGTATTTTGCCTTTGATGGTGAATATTTACCGCCGTTTTTGTGCCGCTATGTTTGGCATGTTAAATTTAAGTTGGATGTCGATGCAATGAGATTGGCATCAAGACTGTTTGTGGGTTATAAGGATTTTTCCTTTGTGGCCAATGAGCCTGAAGGCAAAAATTGTACAAGAGAGGTTTATTTTTTGAGGATAAAAAGATATAGAGAATTTGTTGTTTTCCATATAAGGGCAGGCGGTTTTTTGCGAGGTATGGTTAGAAATATTGTCGGGCTTTTAGTTGGATATTCTGCAAATGCCTTGCAAATAGACAAAAGCGGTAATATAATTTTTAGTAGGGGCAATTTAAAGTCCTTTAAAGCCCCGGCATGTGGTCTATTTTTGAGAAGGGTTGCTTACTAAAAGGAGAGTATTATGATAACCAAAGATGAGGTTAAAAGGATTGCCAAGTTGTCCATGTTAGAATTAAAAGAGGAAGATGTAGATAAGTTTTGTAATCAGTTTAATGAGATTTTGGGTTATATGAAAGAAATTGATGGGTTAAATTTGGAATCTCAAGAGGCGGTTTTTCATGTCGGTGAGCTAAAGAACGTTTTTAGAGAAGATGAAGTTAAGCCATCAACTGATAATGAATTGGCTCTGAAGAATGCACCCGACCCAGCTGATAGGGCATTTAGGGTGCCAAAGGTTATAGAGAGGTAGGCTATGTTGTATAAAAGGACACTGCATGAGCTAATTGATCTTGTAGATAAAGGCGAGGTCCAAGCCGAAGATGTATATGAGTCGGTTTTAGATAGGATTAATCAAAAGGATAAACAGATTAATGCTTATGTTACTATTTTCGATGAATTTGAAGAAAACCCGACAGGTGGGATTTTAAAAAATCTGCCCATAGCCATAAAAGATAACATGCACATAGAGGGAAAAAGGACAACTTGCTCATCGAAAATTCTTAACAACTTTATTGCTATTTTTGATGCAACAGCTGTTAAAAAACTAGAGGAAAATGGAGCCGTTTTTATAGGCAAGACCAACTTAGATGAGTTTGCTATGGGTTCATCTACAGAAACCTCATATTTTGGCACAACAAAAAACCCGTGGGATACAGCGAGGATTCCCGGCGGCTCCAGCGGTGGTTCTGCTGCTGCTGTGGCATGTGGTGAGGCTATAGCGGCTTTAGGCTCAGATACAGGCGGTTCCATTAGGCAGCCAGCATCTTTCTGCGGTGTTGTGGGTTTGAAGCCTACATACGGCAGGGTATCAAGATATGGCCTTGTTGCCTTTGCATCCAGCTTGGATCAGATTGGTCCTATTACAAGGGATGTTGAAGATGCTGCCATTTTGATGAATATAATATCTGGACATGATGAGCATGATTCCACCTCTGCTTTTGTTGATGTGCCCGATTTTACTCAGTATCTGAATCAGGATATAAAGGGTATGAAGATAGGGTTTTACGATAAAACGCTTCAGGATTGTGATAGCGATGTCCAGAAAGCGATGGATGAAAGCATAAAGATATTGAAAAATCTTGGATGTGAGATAGAAAGTGTAGATCTACCAAGTGCTAAATATGCCGTTTCAGATTATTACATCATAGCTCCGGCTGAGGCATCCAGTAATTTGGCTCGATATGACGGTGTAAAATATGGCTTTAGGGCTGATGAGTATAAAGATTTGAAGGATATGTATCTAAAGACTCGTTCTGAGGGCTTTGGCGATGAGGTTAAAAGAAGGATAATGCTTGGAACTTATGTTTTATCCAGCGGATATTACGATGCCTATTACCTAAAAGCACAGAAACTCAGAGGCTTAATAAAACAAGACTTCGATAAGGCGTTTGAGAAGTTTGATTGCATAATCTCCCCCACAACTCCGACAGAGGCATTCAAGGTGGGAGAGAAGGCGGATAAACCGCTACAGATGTATCTATCAGATATCTTTACAATCCCTGCCAATTTAACGGCTATTCCTGCTATAAGCATACCCAATGGACTCTCAGATAACGGTTTGCCGTTGGGTTTGCAGATAATGGCTAATGCCTTTAGGGAAGATGTGATATTTAAGGTTGCATCGGCATTTGAGAAAGAGTTTAATTTGAGGGATAAACTCCCTTTAGATTGAGGTAGTATTATGATGAACAGGCTTTGGGTTAGAGTTGATATGGTAGGTGGCGAATGCTATATAGGGTCTTTAGACTATTATTACGAAGAAGGCGATGATTTGATGATGGTATTGGAGGATCAGGCGTATTTGGGCCTGAAGATAGATAATGTTCATAAATGTAAAGAGGTAGAAGGAAAACTGTTGCTTGAACCTATAGATGCGGGCTCTTCTATCTATAAATCGAGCATGATAATCATGAATACCGATAATATAATTACGATTAAATTTTTAAAGGAAGATTCATCTATTGTTAAAGAGCTCGAAGGTAAAATAACAAAAAAAGAAAAAAGGAGTGTAAAAGCTTCAAAGAACATACTGCAATTTAAACCAGTAAAAAGGGAGAATGTGTAGTTATGGCTAAAAAACTAACAAAGAAAGACGTTATTGATGCGCTTTACAATGTCATTGATATGGAGATAGGCTTAGATATTGTGAATCTTGGTTTTGTCTACGGTATAGATATAGACGATGATAATAATGTTAAGGTCGTTATGACGCTTACAACCCCGGGATGCCCATTAGTCGCACCACTTCAAGAGGATGTGGCTAATAGATTGAAGGAGATCGGAGCCAACGATGTTCAGGTTGAGCTTGTTTGGGATCCACCGTGGAATCCATCTATGATGAGCGAAGAGGCAAGAAAGAGACTGCTTGGCGAATAGATGTCATTGGGCTGTGCCATTATAACCTATAATGAAGAAAAGAGTTTAGAGAGAACATTAAGAAGTGTTGCCTTTTGCGATGAGATTGTAGTAGTTGATTCTGGCAGCACGGATAGAACTACGGAGATAGCCAGACACTATACCGATAAGGTTTACTATCAAGAGTGGCTCGGCTATGGCAAGCAGAAGAATTTTGCTATTTCAAAACTTTCAACCGATTGGGTTTTATCTATTGATGCCGATGAGGTATTAAGTGAAAACCTAAAAGACGAGATAATAGAAAAACTAAAGAATCCAGCCGTAGATGCCTATGCTTTAAATATACAGCTTGTTTTTATGGGTAAGCCCTTGAGATTTGGTGGTACATACCCGGATTATCATGTCAGGCTTTTCAGAAGGGGTAAGTGCTTCTTTGATGAGGCTGAAGTGCATGAGGGCGTTAATTGCAAGGCTGAGAGGCTTAAAAATGTTGTATATCACTATAGTTATGAAAATTTAGAGGACTACTTTGATAAATTTAACAGATACACCAGCTTGCTTGCTAATAATATAAAACAAAAAAAACCACATATAAGTGGTGTTTATCCGTTTGTTAGGTTTTCTTTGGAGATTGCAAAACGGTTTGTGCTTAAAGGGGCTTTTTTAGATGGATACGAGGGGTGTGTTTATGCACTCCTTTCCTCTTTTTATGCTTTTGTTAAATACGCAAAAGCAAAAGAGCTAGCTTCTTAATTTTATGGTTTTTTTTGTTCTTCTTTTTCTTCTCTTGGTTGTATTTCTTGTCCGCTATAACTTTTTCAGGTTGCCAAAAAGAGGCATCCTTGTTCTGCTTTATCATAGGGTAGATGATAGGCCTACAGGCACATCTTTGGATAAATTTTCTCTGCCCCTGTCTCGATTTGAGTGGCAGATTTCTTATTTGAAGAAAAAAGGATTTATTTCAATTACGCCGGATGAAATTGATAAAATAAAGGAAGAGAAATTATACTTAAAAAATAATTACGTTTTGATAACATTTGATGATGGTTATAAAGATAATGTTGATGCGGCCAGAATTTTAAAGAAATACGGTATGAAGGGGCTATTTTTCATCTCCACATCATTAATAGGAAAGGAACATGAAAATGCAAAAATGATGGATGAGACTGATTTGAAAGAGCTTGTTGATTTAGGTATGGCGCTTGGCTCACATTCACATAGACATCTAAAGTTGAGCCAACTTAGAAAAGAAGAGGTAAAAAATGAAATTATGCGGTCTATAGACATACTCTCATCTTATCAGGAGATTGAAGATTTTGCCTATCCCTTTGGCAATTTTAACGATGATGTAATCGATGTTTTACGTGAGTTAAAAATTAAAAGGGGCTATGTTATAGCCCAGAAGATATATCAGCCCAACATTCAACCTATATTTAAAATTCCTCGAGCTATAGTAAGAAAAGATACAAACAAAATAGATTTTTACTTAATAATTACCCGAGGTCGGAGCAAATTTTAACTTTTATTTAATTTTATCCTTGACATCCATCAAAAATAATGTATAAATATAACTACAAACTTAATGGGAGTTAAAGTTTTATTTTATTTTAGTGGAGGTGGTTTATGGCCGAGGGAAAACTTGGTAATCCGGGACCATTGGGACTGGGTGGATTTGCTCTGACAACCTTTGTTCTCAATGTTCACAACGCCGGGTTGGTTCCAGCAGCTTTGGATGCAGCCTTACCGTTGGGTTTGTTCTATGGTGGTTTGGCTCAGTTGATTGCTGGTGTATTGGAAATGAGAACGGGTAACACATTTGGAATGACGGCGTTTGGTTCTTACGGTGCATTCTGGATCGCTTTGGCAAGCTTAGTTTATTTTGCAAAACTGGGTTTAGTTCCAGGGAATGCTTTGGGTCCAGCCATAGGTATTACACTGATAGCTTGGACGATCTTTACAACCATTATGACATTGTTGGTGTTCAAGAGTGGGCATACTACCGTCATTGTGATCTTTGTCCTGTTGGAAATTCTGTTTATCCTGTTAGTAATTGGTCATTATACCGGAAGCAAAGCTATTACAACTTTTGCAGGATATGAGGGCATCTTAACGGCCTTATCAGCTTGGTATGGAATGTATGAGGGTATTAAAGCTCAGTTTGATGTTATGAGCAACGAATAATGCTTGCGTAGGCATAGGATAGTGGGGGCTTGACAAAAAGCCCCCATTTTTTTATGCTTATGCCTGCGTTATTAATTAATTTTTTAGGGAGGATTTAAGAGTCATGAATATGGCTGAGAAGATTAAAAGCTACAGAAAGAAGCAGGGATTAACTTTAAAAGCGCTGGCTGAAAAGGTTGGCTGCACAGATGCATACATATCACAAATAGAAACGGGTAAAGCTGTACCGTCAATAAGCGTCTTACAAAAGATTGCACAGTCCCTGGATGTACAGGTTAGGGATCTTCTAAGCGATGAGCAGTCAAACGACAAGATCTTCCTAACCAAAGAAGAAAGAACTCAAATTATATACCCCGGTAGCCATGTTTATGCTGAGTTGCTTGTAGCTAAAATCTCCAATAAAGCCATGGAGCCGCTTTATAAGGTTGTTCCAGTGGGATGTGATTCAAAAGGCGAGCATAGACACACAGGGGAAGAGTTTGGCTATATTTTAAAGGGTAAGCTTGAGCTCAGGGTTGGAGATCAGGTTAAGGTTTTGGGCCCGGGTGATAGTTTCTATTTCTCATCAACCCAACCCCACTCTTATAAGAATGTGGGTGATGTTGATGTTGAGACCATCTGGGTTGTTAGCCCGCCTGTTCTGTGATGATATAGAGTTTTGCGCAGTGCTGCTTGAACAGAATCTCCCCTTTTAATTCTAAAGGAAGGTGGTTGTCTTTGGCTGTTAACCAAAAAAGATAACCACCTTTTATTTTTTTTCTAATCTCTTCTATTAACGGTTTTATGTTTAAAGCTCTTGCTGTTATTACATCGCACTCTATTGGGTTGTTTATCTGTTCTATACGTTTGTTTATTATATTGCATTTTAGTTTGAGTTTTGCGCATATGTAGTTTAAGAATGCTGCCTTTTTGTTATTTGGCTCGATCATAATTACATCGAGTGATGGTTTATATATTTTTATTACAACAGCAGGGAAGCCTGCCCCTGAGCCTATATCCACAACAGATAGGTTGTTATCCCTGAAGAATTTAAAAAACAGCAGAGAAGGAGCCACAAGATGATTTACTATGTTTTCTTCTCTTTTTGATATGAGCGCTATGTTTTTATTCCATTCTTGGAGCGTTTCTATATAGGTTATTAACTTTTCTGTGCCATTTTGGGGTATATCTACTTTTTTAAAGACCTTCTCAAGCCGAGTTTTTAAATCCTTCATTGTGCTTTTTTAAATAGATCATGAGTATCGAAATGGCAGCTGGAGTTACACCCGATATACGCATAGCCTGACCTATTGATGTTGGCTTCACCTCCATAAGCTTCCCTCTGACCTCATTGGATAGCCCTCCGACTTTTGTATAATCAAAATTTTCAGGTATTTTCATATTCTCATATTTTTTGAATTTTTCTATCTGCTGTTTTTGTAGAGTTAGATAGCCTTCGTATTTTATATCGATCTCTACTTCTTGTTTTATGTAGTTATCTAATTCCTCAAGCTCTGGCAGAAGCTCTCTTAATTTGTCGTAGTTTACCTCAGTTCTCCGTAGAAGTTTTGCTAAATCCGTTTTTGTTTTTATTATCTCAGTACCGAGTTCTTTTAATTTTTTATTTGTATCCTCTGTAGGAAATATGTGAGTAGTTTTGAGTTTTTTTATGGTTTCTTCTATCTTGGTCTTTTGCTCCTGAATCATTTCAAACTCTTCTTTATCCAGCAAGCCGGCCTTGAATGATTTTTCAGCTAACCTTAAGTGTGTGTTATCCTCTCTCAAGATGAGTCTGTATTCAGCTCTGGATGTAAACATCCTATAAGGTTCTTTCGTACCTTTTGTGACCAAATCGTCTATCAAAACACCAGTGTAGGCCTCATCCCTTCGCAATATAAACGGTTCTTTTTCCATTAAGTAGAATGCAGCGTTTATACCTGCCACAATACCTTGGGCTGCGGCTTCTTCATATCCGCTTGTACCATTAATTTGGCCTGCTAAGAATAAACCCCTAATCTTTTTGGTTTCTAATGAATGTTTAAGTTGGGTTGGGTCAACAAAATCGTATTCTATTGCATAACCAGGTCTCATTATCTCGACCTTTTCAAGGCCCTTTATGGTGCGCAAGAAATTCAGCTGAACCTCATAGCCCATTGATGTATGAAGTCCATCTGCATATATCTCGGTGGATTTTTCATCTTGAGGCTCTAAGAATATCTGGTGTTGCTTTTTCTCAAAAAATTTCACTACCTTATCTTCAATAGAGGGGCAGTATCTTGGGCCTACAGACTCGACCATGCCGCTGTAGAGGGGTGATTGGTCTAAGTTTTTGAGGATTACCTCATGGGTTCTTTCATTGGTGTAGGTTAAATAGCACGGCACATTGGGTCTGTTTAGCTGTTTAGTCCTAAAGGAAAATGGTACCGGATCATCATCGCCCGGCTGAGGTATCAAGGCGTCAAAGTCTATTGTTCTTGCGTCAAGCCTCGGTGTTGTTCCTGTTTTTAGCCTGCTGACCCTTAAGCCAAGGCGGCGCAAGCTGTCGGAAAGTTTTCTTGATGGCGGCTCCCAGGCTCTTCCTGCTTCATACTCATTTAGGCCTATGAATATCTTGCCCTTCATGAAGGTACCTGTTGTTACGACCACAGCATTGCAGTAATACTCATTGCCTAAATGGGTTTTTACACCCACAACCCTGTTGTCTTCAACGATTATCTCATCAACCGTTTCCTGTTTTATGTCTAAGTGATCCTGTCTTTCCAGTGTGTATTTCATCCTGAGTTTATATGCTGTCATGTCAGCCTGCGCTCTACTTGACCATACAGCAGGCCCTTTGCTGCGGTTGAGTATTTTGAACTGAAGCCCGGTTTCATCTATGTTGCGCGCCATCTCACCACCAAATATATCAACCTCTTTAACAAGGTGTCCTTTTGCAAGTCCACCTATTGCGGGGTTACAACTCATTGCGCCTATGGAATCCAGTGCTATTGTTAAAAGCAATGTGTTCAAGCCTAGTCTTGCATTTATCAATGAGGCCTCACAGCCTGCATGCCCTCCACCTATTACGATTACATCGTATCTTTTGGGATAAATCATCTTTTCACCTCTGAATGTTTCATGTGAAACATTATTTACCTATACAGAATTTTTTAAACATTACGTCCAACATATCCTCGTTTGTTATCTTTCCTATTACTTCATCTAAATAATCCGTTAAAGCCATAAAGTCAACGCCTATTAAGGCAGGGTCTATATCGTTATCTATATCATTTTTTAGTTGTTCGCACATCTGTATTGCTTTTTTTAGGCTTTGTTTTTGAGATGCATTTAGAGAAACGATTTGGGAGTCATCAACCCCACCAAGGGCTATGTTTGATAAGGTCTTTTCGAGTTTATCCAGTCCCTTGCCGCTTTTGCATGATAATTCTAAAAGATGCTCAAATGGTAGGTTATCTTTATTAATCTTTATGCCTAAATCTGTTTTGTTTAGAATTGCTATGATGGGCTTAGCTGATGATTTCAACCTTTCTATGAGTTTTTTATCCTCCTGAGTTAGATCGTTTGAGCCATCAAATATGGCAAGTACTATATCTGCCTCATCAATTGCCTTTAGGCTTCTTTTTACGCCGATTTTTTCGACTGTATCATTGGTTTTTCTTATGCCTGCAGTGTCAAGTATAGAAAACGGTACACCGTTTATGTTAAATTGCTCTTTTACCACGTCCCTGGTTGTGCCTGGTATGTCCGTTACTATAGCCCTCTCTGAGCCTGTAATGAGGTTCAGCAGGCTTGATTTTCCTACGTTTGGCTTTCCAACCAAGGCTAATATCACACCCTCAAACAAATGATTGCCGAATTCCGCAGCCCTTAAAATTTGCTTTAGTTTGTTTTGTATGTCGCTTATAGTTCTTATTTTCTCCTCTGTAGATACATCACTTAAGTCTTCTTCTGGGTGGTCTATTCTAACCTCGTTTTCTGCCATTAGATAAAGTATCTGTTCTCTTA
Organism: Hippea maritima DSM 10411; assembly: GCF_000194135.1. Lineage (GTDB taxonomy): Bacteria > Campylobacterota_A > Desulfurellia > Desulfurellales > Hippeaceae > Hippea > Hippea maritima. Next base: position 88,257 of record NC_015318.1, read on the forward strand.
TTTCATCGAGTTTTGAGGAAAAATTACCCTGAAGTTGGCGCTGGGCAACATCAACTGCCCTTTTGCTTTTTGCCGATATAACCTTGGCTACAGCTTCTGCTTGAGATAGGTCTAATTTGCCGTTTAAAAATGCCCTTTTTGTAAACTCACCCGGTTGAGCAAGCCTTGCTCCAGCTTCCATTACACGCTCAAGAACACTATTTAAAACTACCAACCCACCGTGACAGTTTATCTCAAATGAGTCTTCTCCTGTGTATGAGTGGGGGGCTTTGAATATAGATACTAAAACCTCATCTAAAACCTTGCCTTGCTTGTCTGTTATATGACCGTAATATAGCCTATTTGCTTTATAGGGTGGTTTTTTTGTAAAGATTTTCTCAAGCAGTTCTAAACAACCTTTGCCTGAAACCCTGATTATGCCTATTGCTGCTTCTGTATAACCTGTGGCTATGGCTGCTATTATATCTTCATCATGTTGTGGCATGTTTTTGTTTTTTCTCTTGGGCTTTCAGTATTTGAGAGTCTATGAACTGCTGAGCTATCGTTAATAGGTTGTTCGTTGCCCAATACAGAACAAGACCCGAAGGGAATCCCATAAACATAAATGTGAATATTAAAGGCATGAACATCATTATCTTCTGCTGTGTGGGATCGCCGGTTGCAGGTGTTAGTTTCTGTTGAACATACATAGTTAATCCCATTAATATAGGTAGGACATAGTATGGGTCTTTTGAGCTTAGATCTGTTATCCACAACATAAACGGAGCTCCCCTGAGCTCAATTGCGTTTAGTAGAACATTGTAGAGTGCAAAGAATACAGGTATCTGGATAACAACGGGTAGACAGCCTCCAAATGGATTTACCTTGTGCTTTTTGTATAGTTCCATTGTGGCTTTGTTTAGCTGGTCTGGCTTGCCTTTGTATTTTGCTTGCAGTTCTTTGAGTTTTGGCTGAAGTTTGGCCATCTCCTTCATCGATTTAAATGATTTAAAACTCAATGGATAGAAGATCAATCTTATGAGGAATGTAAGCACTATTATCGCAACGCCATAATTACCAAAGATAGAGTAGAGCCAGTTTAGAACATAGAGAAGGGGCTTTCCAATAAATCCAAACATGCCAAATCTAATGATTTTATCCAGTTTATGGTCAACTGCAGCGATTGTTTCTTTGCTTTTTGGCCCTGCATATATCGTAAGCTTTGCCGGTGATTCTAAATTCACATACACGTAATTTCCGTCGTTGAGCTTTGTGTATCCAGCCAATAAGGAGTTACTGTTTTGAGGTAAAAATGCAAAGCAGAAGTATTTACTCTCCAATGCTATCCAGTGTATATCCTCATCAGGCTTAATTTTTTTATCTGTTCTTATCTTGTCGTTGTCAACTAAAGCAACCGCACCTAAGTGTGAATATTTTGCTTTTTGCAAATCGCCAAGGTCTGGACCTGCATAGACAGAAAGTTTTGCTTTGACCGGTTGGTTATTTTTTAGAACCCTTACATTAAAATCAAAGGCATAATCACCATCCTTAAAGCTAAAGGTTTTTATAATTGTGTAGTTGTCGTTGGATTTTTTTAAGATGAGCTTGAAGTTTTTATTTAATTTTGAAAGTTCAACCCTATAACTGTTGGGTTTATAGGGGGTGTTTTCTTCCATATCTTCTAATTGTCTGTTTTCAAAAACCGTCTCTAATGTGTTGTAGTAGCCGCTACTTTTCACAAGTTCGACATTGGCCTTGTTTATGCTATACTTTTTGAGTGTAAGCTCTTTTATTGAGCCGTTTAAAGAGGAGATTTTTAGTATGTAGTTGTCTGTTTCTACTGTTATAAGTTTTTCTTTTAGGTCTGTTTGCTTTTTAGCTGTAGTTTTGGCTGTCTGCTGCAGTAATTGTTGTTTGTGGTCTACCTGTTTAGCTTTAGTAGCGTTTGAGTTTTTTGGTGTTGGTTGTTGTTTTGGTAGAAAAAAATAAGTGTATGCTGTTATAAGTATGGTGACAACCAGAATAGCCATCAGTATCCTTTTTTCGTTATTCTCCTTCATTGTCTCTCCTCTTAAACTTAAATGATTTTAGTTTAAATAGCGGCTCATTTGGTGGATCATACCCGCCAGCGCTCCACGGCCCGCACCTTAAAATCCTCCATATGGACATCATGCCACCCTGTATGGGGCCAAACTTTTTTATAGCCTCAATGGAGTAGTTGGAGCATGTGGGGTAGAACCTGCATGAAGGTCTGGTTAATGGGGAAATAAAACGCTGGTATAGCTTTATTAGACCTATCATGAAGCTGGATATAGCCTTACTTATTGGGTTCATTCTTAAGCTTATTTAAAAATAAATTTTGCATCCTTTGAAAATCTGCTTCTAAAACAGCCTTTCTTGCTATCAAAACAATCCAAATATTGTTTGGTAGAAAGGGTTGAGATAGCCTTACTATTTCCCTTAGTCTCCTTTTTGCTCTGTTTCTCTTTACGGCTTTACCAATCTTTTTGCTTGCTACTACCCCTACTTTTAAGTTTTCCTTGTCCTTTAAGGTAAATAATACAAAAAAGGGCGTAACTACCTTTCCCCCTTTTTCATATACTTCTTTGAATTCTTTTGAGGTTAAGCTTTTGTAATGTTTCTTTAAACTGACAATCTCTTTCTACCCTTAGCTCTCCTTCTGGATAAAACCTTCCTTCCACCGGCTGTTTTCATTCTTGTCCTGAATCCGTGGGTTCTTTTTCTGGGTTTATTGTGTGGCTGAAAAGTTCTTTTCATTCTCCTTACCTCCTAATCGTTTTGGCAAAAGGAGTATATATAAAAATAGCAAAAAATCAACAGTTTTAGTTTATCAGTGTTGTTCTGTTAATCGTTTTTTATCCAGACCATCCAGAGGGTTTTATAGGTTATGCCGTTTCTTTTTGCCATTACACCTATACGCTGCTTGGGGATTGAGAGTTTTTCCTTCATATTGATGTATGCTAAGTTGCCCTTTAGTTTTGCTTTTTGCCAGCCCAATTGGGTTGTATATATCTTGAAGCTATTTTTATCGTATAGTGATGCATTGTCTATTACCGCACCTACCATCTTCAGGTTTTTGTTTATACTTCCCGCCTCAGGTATGCGTTTTTCTACAGGTAAATATCCCTCTTCCAGTACCTCTTTGAAATGTTTCATACTAGACCAATATTTACCCAAGATAGGTTGGCGAGGTATGAGCCATAAAGGTGTTTTTTTGCCTGCGGCTGTTGCATCCTGGGTTAAGATAACCTCAAAACCCATACTTTTAGCTGCTTCTATGACTGTAGTGTTATAATCACCATAAGGTATGGCAAATGCGTATGGTTTATAACCAAAATGTTTTTTAAAGAAATCTATGCTCTTTTTAAGGTCGCTAACTATCCAGTTTTTGTATTTATTAGCTGGAATGTTCTTTGGTGGATTTGTAAAGCGAGGATGGGCATAGCTGTGAGATTGGAAATCTACCCCGTATTTTCTCATCTCTTCTATTTGTTTTAGCGTTAGATAGTCTGGATAGTGTTTCTCTATGGCTTCGGTTGGTAGAAATACAGTTATTGGATAGTGATATCTTTTTATTATAGGAAAAGCGTTTTTGTAAATGCTTTTGTATCCATCGTCAAATGTCAAGACCACACACTTGTCAGATAGGCTTTTGTGTTTTTTTAGTTTATCAACCAGCGTTTTTAGTGGCATTACTTTATATCCGTGCTCTTTTAAATACGCCATCTGCTCTTCGAACAGTTTGATTGATACATTTGTAGATGGTGTCCTGTTGTCTCCTACTTTATGATAGATTAGAATGACACATGCATCAGCTTTAATCCATAGCAATGTGAAAAATAATATGACAATCAATTTTTTCATTCTTCAGCCTCTTTAACAATTTCGTTTTTTATAGTTTCTATTGTTTGCTCAAATAGAGGCAGTAGGTCTTTTCTGCGATTTCCAGCCATTATTACATACATAATGTCATCCCCTATGTTTAGTTTGCCTTTGTTTATCCAGATTATGCTTTTTTCTATGTAATCAAGAGCGTTTATCCTCTCTATAAGCTCGTCTAATTTCTTTTCGTCGTAGCTTACAATCATCTGCTTGATTGGTTTGCCGTTTTTTGATGTTGCCCTTACAACGCCATTGTGAACTAAGATCATACCTAAATTGCCCTTATTTGACTCCTCTTTTATTTTTTTTAACTCATTATTTAAATCAAACATCTGTGTAATTTATCTCCTTTCCTTCAAAATTTTTGAATGTAAAGATGTTACCGTTTCTTTTTATTATCCTATTTGGTTCAAGTGTTACTTTGCCGTAGCCTGAAGGCAAATCAAAGGAGAAGGTTGGCATGCACAATCCGCTAATCTTACCCCTGAGTTTTTCCATTAAACTTAAAGCTTTATCTATAGAAACCCTAAAAATCCCGTTTCCTACAGCCTGGTCACAGCCAAATAGGTAATACGGTTTTATACCAATATCTACAAGGCTGCAGAATAGCTTCTTCAGCGTTGTCTCATTGTCGTTAATGTTTTTTAGTAAAACCGTTTGGGATACGATAGGTATGCCACTATCTAAAAGAAGCCTTGCCGATTTTTTAAATTCATCGGTTATTTCATCTGGGTGGTTTATGTGTGCTGCTATCCATATGGGTTTGAATAGCTTGAGCATTTCTGCAGTCTGGTTGTCTATTCTTATAGGTAGAGAACTTAGAACCCGGCTACCTATCCTTATGGTAGATATATGTTTAATCGACCTTATAGCAGTAAGTATCTCAGCCAATTTTTTGTTGCTTAAAAAAAATGGGTCGCCCCCAGAAATCAACACCTCCCTTACATTTTTTGTTTTTTTTAGGTAATTTACGCTTTCCTCTAAGCTGAACCCCTCAAATGATTGCCAGTTGTTTTTTCTGAAGCAAAATCTACAGTAAGCAAAACATTTGTTTGTTACAGTTAAAACAACCCTGTCGGTATATCTATGTATAAGACCTTTGGCTTTTGAGTGCTTTTTTTCTCCCAGCGGGTCTTTGTTGCCGTTTAAAAATAGCTCCCCTTTTGAAAAGCAGAACTGTGATTTTATGCCTTTTTTATGTATGATGCCACAGAGATAGTTGTTTAATTTTACACTCATAGCTTGAATTAGTATAATTTTGTTAAAGGGTAAATGCAATGATTTTGAAGTTAGAACATCTCGTTATAGGTTTTAATCAAAAGGTGTTGTTGAATAAGATCGATGCTACCTTTAATGTTGGGTTTAATCTCATTGTGGGTGAGTCTGGATCTGGTAAAACCACGCTTTTGAGAACTATAAATCTGCTTATAAAACCTTTGGGCGGAAGGATGTTTTTTGAGGACTTGGATATACTATCTATGAATGAAGTTGCATGGCGTAGCAGGTGTATCATGCTTCCCCAGGGAAACTACTTCTTTTCACAAACCCCTATGGAGTCCATAGAAATGGTTTTCTCTTTTAAGGCGCACAAAAACAAAAAAATTGATAAAGAAAAATTACTCTGTATTGCTAAAAAATTTAATTTGAAAGAAAGAGTATTGCAGGAAAGCTCAGCTAATCTTTCTGGTGGTGAGCGTCAACGTATAGCACTCATAAGAAACATTCTGCTTGACCCGGAAGTGGCTTTATTTGATGAGCCAACCTCTGCTTTAGATATCAATACAGCAGAGACTGTTTTTAGTTACCTAAAGGGGTTTTGCAAGAGTAAAGTGTGTTTGATTGTTTCACATGAAACAATAGCTGAGAAATTTGCCGATAAGATTTTTACGATAAAGGATAAAGCTTTATGGTTAAATCGATAGGGATTTACGGCTTTATAGCTTCCTATTTCTTGCTGCTGGCTGTTTTGACTATCTCTTATAAAGAAAGGCTAAAACTTGAGAAGGATATCTTGATTTCCTTTGCCAGAATGAGCCTTCAATTGTTTGCTGCAGGCTTTGTTTTGATTTATCTGTTTAAATTAGATAATATTATTGTTAATGTAGTTGTGTTCACAGTTATGGTGGGTTTTGCTTCAAATATCTCAATAAGCAGAGCTAAACTTAAAGGTAAGGGAATAGGTTTATTTGTTTTTTTATCTATTTTTGTATCAGCTTTAGTTGTACTCGTGTTTGTTTTTGTGGGTATTATACGCATGAATTATCCGCATGCGAGGTATTTTATACCGCTTGCAGGCATGATAATTGGCAATTCAATGAACTCAACAGCTATAGCGGCTGAGAGGTTTTTCTCAAAGATTAAGGACAATAAACCTGCTATAGAGGATTTACTGTGTATAGGTGCAAATTGGGATGAGGCTTTGGCTTTTGTAAGAAGGGATTCTTTAAAAGCAGCTCTTTTGCCTTCATTAACATCTGCAAGTGGCATGGGCATTGTATTTTTGCCTGGTATGATGACAGGCCAAATTCTCTCCGGAGTTAACCCGAAAGAGGCGGTTTTTTACCAGATTATGATTGTAATAGCTATAGCAAGCGTTGTCTCTTTATCCAATTATATAATGGTTAAGATGGTGTCAAAAAAATTAAATTTATTTGACAGTTTTTAATTTTTAAAATATAAACTATTGGTTAGGAGTTTAGAAAAGGAGGTTGATTGATGTCTAACAGTAGGTTAAGAGAAGAAGCTTTAAAGTATCATCTTGGTGACAGGGCTGGTAAGATAGAGGTAAGGCCCACAAAACCTTTAAAAACCCAAAAAGACCTATCTTTAGCTTATACACCAGGTGTTGCAGAGGTGTCTTTGGTGTTAGCTGAAGACCCAAAAACCGCCTATAAATATACTGCCAAGGGTAATCTTGTTGCTGTTGTATCAAATGGAACAGCGGTTCTGGGTTTGGGGAATATCGGTGCTTTGGCCTCAAAACCTGTTATGGAGGGTAAGGGAAACCTATTTAAGACCTTTGCCGATATAGATGTTTTTGATATTGAAGTTAATGAAACCGACCCGGATAAATTAGTTGATATAATTGCATCGTTGGAGCCAACGTTTGGAGGAATTAACCTTGAAGATATAAAGGCGCCTGAGTGTTTTTATATTGAGGAGAAATTAAGAGAGAAGATGAATATACCTGTATTTCATGATGATCAACATGGAACGGCTGTTATAAGTGGAGCAGCTCTTCTAAACGCTTTGGAGATAACAGGTAAGGATATATCAAAATGTAAACTTGTAGTTAACGGTGCCGGTGCTGCAGGTGTTGCCTGTGCAAAATTCTACATGACGCTCGGAATAAGAAAGGAAAACATTATAATGTTGGACTCAAGGGGCGTAATATATAAAGGCAGAGAAGCCGGCATGAATAAGTACAAAGAGTTTTTTGCGGTAGATACAGATGCAAGGACTCTTGAGGAGGCTTTGGAGGGTGCGGATATTTTTCTTGGCGTTTCCAAGGCCAATGTTTTGACTGAAGAGATGGTTAAGAGAATGAGTGATAAGCCTATAATATTTGCTATGGCGAATCCAGACCCTGAAATTACCTATGATAGAGCAAAAAACGCCAATCCTAATGTGATTATGGGCACAGGAAGAAGCGATTATCCAAACCAGATAAATAATGTTTTAGCATTCCCGTTCCTTTTCAGGGGTGCTTTGGATACGCTTGCAACCCAGATTAATGATGAAATGATGATGGCGGCAGCAAAGGCTTTGGCTCAACTTGCCAAAGAGGATGTGCCAGAAAGTGTTTTGAAGGCTTATGGAGTTGAGAACTTGAAGTTTGGCCCTGAATATATCCTGCCCAAGCCGTTTGACCCAAGGGCGTTGTTTTATGTTGCACCGGCTGTTGCTGAGGCTGCAATAAAATCTGGTGTTGCCCAGATAGATGAGAGTGAGTTTGACCTTGAGGAGTACAAAGAGCAACTGAGAGAGAGGTTGGATAAGACCAAATCCGTAACACGCTACATCTATAACAAGGCAAAATCTGATCCAAAGAGGGTTGTCTTCACAGAAACGACAGATGCAAATATTTTGCGCGCAGTAGAAAGCAGTTTGGAAGAGGGTACGGTAAAACCAATCTTTATCGGCGCGAGGAGCTTTACAAGAGAGGATGTTGCAAAGAGGATAAAAGAGCTTGGCTTAAAAGAAAGTATGTTGGATAAGATTGAGTTTATAGACCCGCTTTACTACGATAAGACTCAAAAATACGCAGAAATGTTATACGAAGATAGGAAGAGAAAGGGTATTACAAGGAAAGAAGCTACCTATATTATGGAGCACAGGCCAAACTATTTTGCCGCTATGATGGTTAAAAATGGCGATGCTGACTCTATGATAATAGGTGAAACATATAATTATCCTGCCGGCGTAAGGCCTGTGTTGACTGTTCTTGATAAAGAAGAAGGTAGCGTGGTGGCTGGTCTTTATGTAATGATAATCAAAAACAAGATTTATGTATTTGCTGATACTACAGTAAATATAAATCCTACGAGTGAAGAATTAGTTGTTATAGCAAAAGAAGCAGCTTGTTTCTATGAGGACTTGACCGATAATAAGGCTGTTGTTGCTATGTTATCTTTCTCTAATTTTGGTAGCAATAATCAAGAAGAGGCAAAAAAGGTTAGAAGGGCTGTAGATATATTGAAAGAGAAACACCCTGAAATAGTAGTCGATGGAGAGATCCAGGCTAATGTTGCAGTTGATAGGGATTTAATAGATCAGTTTTATCCATTTAGTGATTTAGCCAATAAAAATGTTAATGTTTTGATATTTCCTAATCTTGATGCTGCAAATATAGCGTATAAACTACTCTACAAGATGGGTGGCGCATATCCTATAGGTCCTATTCTTGTCGGATTGAAGCAGTCTGCCCATGTACTTGAGATGGGTTCAACATCTTCGATGATTCAGGATATGATCGCTATAGCTTCGTTTGATGCTCAAAGAAAAGGTTGTAAATAATTTTTTAGGAGGTGCTTTTATGAGGAGAGGTTTGCTTGCTTACTTGGTAGCTTTTGTGGCTGTGTTTGTCTTTAGTGTCGCAGCCATGGCTAAACCTATTGTAATTAAGTTTAGCCATGTTGTTGCTGTGGATACACCTAAAGGCCAGGCCGCAAACTACTTTGCCAAGATTGTCAAAGAAAGGACACACGGCCAGGTTATCGTAAAGGTTTACCCAAACGCTATGCTTTATGGTGATAGAGCTGCTGTTGAAGCAGTTCAGATGGGAACTATTCAAATGGCTTGTCCTGCAACAGCTAAATTTACAGGGTGGTTGCCTGAGATCCAGTTATTTGATCTTCCATTCTTATTTAAAAACTCCGAGCATTTGCACAAAGTTATGGATGGGCCAGTCGGAAAGAAGGTTTTAAACCTCTTTAGAAGAAAGGGTCTTTTGGGTTTAGCTTATTGGGATAATGGATTTAAGGTACTTTCCAATAACAAGCATCCAATCGTTCTTCCAAAAGATTGTAAGGGTCTAAAGTTTAGAATCATGTCTTCAAGGGTTTTAGAGGCTCAGTTTAAGGCCTTGGGTGCAAGTCCACAGGTTTTACCGTTCTCTGAGGTTTATTCGGCACTCGAACAAGGTGTTGTTGATGGTTGTGAAAACCCATGGTCTAACCTTTACACAAAGAAATTCTATGAGGTTGCCCCATACACCACAGAGACATATCATGGTTATTTAGGCTATGTTCTTATTACAAATGCCAAATTCTGGGATAGTCTTTCTCCAAAACTGAGAACTATCTTAGAAGGTTGCGTAAGAGATGCTACAGCTTATGAAAGAAAATTGGCTGATGAACTTACAAAAAAACAGAGGGCTTTAGTTTTGAAGGATCCAAAAGTAAAAGATGTTGTTCTTACGCCCGAACAGAGGGAAGCATGGAGAAAGGTTCTTGTTAAGATATATCCTAAATTCTACAAAACTATAGGCAAAGATTTAATTGAAGAGGCAATAAAAGAAGGGAATGGCCTCTAAAAGCAAAAGCAAGGGGGTTTCTTGCCCCTTTGCTTTTTTTAGTAGGGGGAGGTAGAACAAAATGATGGAAACAATAAAGAAGATAGATAGAGTGCTTGGGGCAATAGATAAAACCTTGATGGTAATACTTGCTTCATCTGCTACTATATTAGCCTTTGTTAATGTAATAGCAAGATATGTATTTAGTTCAAGTTTGGTTTGGGCAGGAGAACTTACAACTTATCTGTTCATTTGGATGACTTTATTTGGTGCAAGCTATGGATTTGAAATAGGTATGCATATGTCTTTTGATGCGTTGGTTAAGGCATTGCCTCCAAAGTTATGTAAATTCGTCACTTTAATAAGTGCATTAGTTGTGTTTGGTTTTTTAGTAATGTTGACTATTTTGGGTATCGATCTTGTTAAGTTCGATTATATGACCCAGCAGGTTTCAATAGACCTCCAAATCCCGTTTTGGATTATATATCTGGTTGTGCCTATAACTATGGCCACGGCATCATGGAGAGTTTTTGTAAGGCTTATAGAGATACTGCAAACACCAGGTGATAAACTTAAACAGAGGGTTGGTTCTGATCTTGAAAAGGCAGAAGAGGAGGGATTAATAGAATGACTATTTTGATGGTAGCTGCTCTGTTATTTCTGTTTATAGCTATAGATATCCCTATAGCCGTGGCTTTAGGTGTAACTGCTACATTTGGTATATATTTTATTGCGGGTTTACCGCTCATTGCTATTGCTCAAAAATTATTTACCGCTTTAGATAAATTTGCCCTTATGGCTATACCGTTTTTCGTTTTGGCCGGAGCGTTTTTATCTGAGGGTGGAACAGCAAAGAGAATAATAAAATTTGCCCATACAATGGTAGGTCATCTGCCTGGCGGCTTAACTATGACATCAATTTTGGCCTGTGCTATTTTTGCAGCCGTTAGCGGTTCTGGTCCTGCTACAGTTGCTGCTATTGGCTCTATAATGATTCCCGCAATTAGAGAAGCGGGATATTCTGATACATTTGCTATAGGTTCTATTACAACTGCTGGTTCTTTAGGTATTCTTATACCTCCATCTATTGTGCTAATAGTTTACGGTGTTACGGTAGATCAGTCTATAGGCGATCTGTTTTTGGCAGGTGTAGTTCCTGGAATAGTTATTACTATGATGCTGATGATTCTAACTTATGTTATGGCAAGAAGAGCCGGATTTAAAAGAAGTAAACCAGCTCCTGTTAAAGAGAAGCTCAAGGCTTTTGCAAGTAGTTTTTGGGCTTTGATGCTTATAGTTATAATTATAGGAGGAATATACTCAGGTATCTTCACCCCAACGGAAGCAGCGGCAGTTTCTGCAGTCTATGCTTTCTTTGTAGCTAAATTTATCTATAGGGATTTGACCTGGAAAGAAGTTCCTCAGGTTATATTAAAAGCATCGGCTACAAGTGCAATGATTTTATTTATTATAGCAAACGCTATGCTTTTTGCTTACTTCTTAACGATAGAGCAAATACCCCAGCAGCTTTCTGAAATGATTATCCAGGCACATGTTAGCAAGATAATGTTCTTAGCTGGAGTCAATGTTCTTTTGATAATCTTCGGTGCTTTTATGGAGCCATCAAGTATAGTAATGGTTACTGCCCCGCTATTTTTCCCCGTAGCTATGCATTTGGGAATTAATCCAATTCAACTCGGTATTATTTACACAATAAATATGGGTTTAGGAGAAATAACACCGCCTGTTGGTTTGAACCTATTTGTTGCAATGGGTATAACAGGCAAAAGTATAGAGTATATAACAAAAACAAGTATACCTTGGTTTATTACTTATCTAGCAGGATTGTTGCTTGCTACTTATATACCTCAATTATCTTTAGTTATTTTCAAAATATTCTAAGGGTTGTAAATAACACCGTTGAGTTCTTTATAAGAAACTAATACCTCGGCGGCCTTATCCTTTAGGAGGCCGCCTTCCACTATAATTCCTTTATTTTTCAGATAATTCCAGGATGCCTCAAATACAGGTCCCTCGTCAAATCCTATATTTCTTGCAGCGTCTGAGTATGCGCCAAACACTACCCTCTTTATTCCACTCCACAGGATTGCACCTAAACACATGGCACAGGGCTCAGATGATGAAAATAGCTCAAAATACCCTGCCTCAGATAGACTGTAGGTTTTTAGTTTTTTTTGAGCCATAATAAATGCCACAATCTCTGCATGAAGTATAGATAGCTTTTCTTTAGTGACAAGATTTACACCGCAAGAAACGAGTTTTCCTTCTTTTGAAAATATAGCCGCACCAAACGGTCCCCCGCCATTTCTTATGCTCAATTTTGCAAGTTCTATGGCAAATAGCATCTTTTCTTTATCTTCTTTAAATATTTGGTTTAATTTACATCTGTCTGTTAGCCAATTCGGAAGATTTATCTTTATTGTTTGCATTTTTATAATTCTCCTCTATGTATTTTATTGCCTCGATTTTGTCTTTTATCTTTCCAAGTAGTTGTTGCTTGAATATATCGTTTATCATTTGTCCGAATATTTTTGATGGTTTAAATCCAAGTTTTATTAAGTCTTTACCTTTGATTATCGGCTCTCTGTGCATCAAATCCTCAAGATATCGTATGAGCCTTTCCTTTTCTTTTGTTAGCGGATAAAGAGCCAAAATGCCCTCTAAAGGTATTTTGGATAAAGCTTCATATATTTCAAGATCATTTACGTTTTTTTTTGATAGAATTCCGTTTGCTATAGGTATCTTTTTTGATGTATTTTTTACAAACTCGTAAGTTTGATCGTCAGCACCCACAGCTTTTGAGAAGCTTGTGGATTTTCCGAATAGGTATTCAAGTAGTATAAGAAATACTCTCTCTCTTTTTATTTTTTTGTTTTTGCAAAATATTGAGCAACTCTTTACAATCTCTTCAGCCTCATCTATATAGCTGAGTATTCTATCGTCTATTATAAGTTTATTATCGAGCGTCCTTATAAGCCTGTAGCTCTTCAGCATTTCAAAACTGCTCTTGACATTATCATTGTTGAGTATGTGAACAATTTCATTGAATATACGTATCTTTTCAACCTTGTTTACAATGCCAAGTTCCACGGCTACCTTTATTAATCTGTCAGTTTGCTGGCCTATGTCGAAGCCGAGCCTTGCGGCAAATCTCACAGCTCTGTACATTCTTGTTGGGTCATCAACAAAGCTCAGCATGTGCAATACTCTGATTTTTTTGTTTTTTATATCGTTGAGGCCGCCAAAGAAATCCAACAGGTCTCCAAACTCATCGTGAAGTTTCATAGCCAATGCGTTTATAGTGAAGTCCCTCCTATACAGGTCGAGTTTTATTGAACTTTTCTCAACTACTGGTAGAGCACCTGGTAAATCGTAATACTCCTCTCTTGCTGTTGCTATATCTATACGCATTCCATCTTTCATAACCAGTGTTGCGGTTTTGAAGCGCTCGTGTGTTGCTACTTTAGCTTGTTTTATTTTTGCAAACTCTTTGGCAAAAACTATTCCATCACCTTCTATAACAATGTCTATGTCTAAATTTTCCCAGCCTAAAATTATATCCCTGATTATTCCGCCTACAAGATAGGCGTTGTACCCCATGCTTTTTGCAAGTTCTCCTATTTCTTTTAAGTATTCTAATGCGTTTTTCGGCAAGGTTCCTTTTACCCTTGAGCTTATATTTTGTAATTTTAGTGGCTTTTCCCTATTTATGGTTTCGCTTAATATCTTTAGTAGATTTGTTCTTGTTATAACTCCTACGAGTTTTCCTCTTTCCAATACAGGTATGAGCCTTTGTTTCTCATCGAGCACTATTCTTTTTATGTTGTTGAAGTTCTCTTCTACGTCGACAGTTTTGATTTCTGTATTCATGAATAAAGAAACGGTTTTTTTGTGCATATTGTGAAATATTGCTTTATTTATAACCTGCCTTGTTATTATTCCCATGACATCACCTGTCTCTTTGCAGACTACTACCAGGGCATTCATACCGCTTTTGGATATTAGTTCATTGACTTTTTCTATAGAGTCTGTAGCATATACAAATTTAGGCGGAAAGCTCATGATATCTTTGGCTTTTATTTGTCCCAACAGTTCCTCTTTTATAAGTTGACTGAGTTTTTCTGTTGTGTCGATGAGTGTAGCATCTTTTATTGTTGCACTTGCGGCTTGAGGATGCCCCCCTCCTCCAACCTCTTTTAGTATCCTTGATACATCTATCTCTTTGTCATTTGAGCGCCCTATGATGTAGAGTCTTGAGCCCATCCTAAAGACTGCAATGGCAGCATCAAGCCTATCTATGTTTATTAATTTTCCTACAAGGTTTGAAACATTGGCGACATATTCATCTAAGGATGAAAACGACAGACCTATTCTTTTTTTCCCTATCTCGTAAATACGTTTGTTTTTTATTAAATCGTTGAGAATTATTACATCGGTTTCTGTTAGTGCTTCTTCCAATACCTCTTTAACAGTTTCTAAATCTGCGCCTTTTTCTAAAAGAAAAGCAGCCGCCTTTATATCATTAGGTGTTGTAGAGGAGAATGTAAGTCTTCCCGTATCAGCGTAGATGCCAAGCATAAACAGAGTCGCCTCTTCTTCATCTATCTCAATGCCGTTTTTAATTATCTTCTCAACAAGCTGTGTTGTATTTGCACCGTATTTTACAAGGTGTGTTTGTTCACATGCAAGATCGCCTTCTTCGTGATGGTCATAGCAAATGATCTTTGCCTTTTTCAATAAAGGTCTGTATTTGGGCTCGATCCTTTTGGATGAGTGTGTATCGACAACTATTAGGGTGTCTATGCTATTTAAGTCTACATGTTCTGCCTCTTCTAAAAACGGGTAAATCAAAGATTGAAGAATAAACTGAGCATTACCCTTACCGTGGAATTGTGGGAACAAAATTACAGCATCAGGGTATAGCTTTTTAGCCGCAACGCAACTCGCTATGGCATCAAAGTCTGGATTCTTATGGGCTGTTATGGCCTTCACGCTTCAATCTTACCAAAAAATCATCCTCTAAACCAGCTTCTTTGAAGCCCTTGGCCCTTAGAATACATGCATCACACTCACCACAAGGTATGCCATCCCCTGAATAGCAGGAGTATGAATAGGAGTAATCTGCGCCGTGCTTTTTGCCAAATAGTATGATCTGTGCTTTATTCATCTTTAACAGGGGTGTCAATATTTTAAACGTTTTTCCTTGGCTACCTGCCTTTGTGCCGTAGTTTATAGCCTTTTCAAAGGCAGTTAGAAAATCATCTCTGCAGTCTGGGTAGCCTGAATAGTCCAACATATTCCATCCGCCTATGATGTTGTAAATCTCGTTTTTTTCTGCCAATGCGGCTGTAATTGACAAAAACACGCCGTTTCTAAACGGCACATAGGTTATGGGTATTTCTGAGGATATCTTCTCTTCATCTCTATTTTTTGGCACATCTATTGAGGGGTCAGTTAATGCACTTCCGCCTATCTGAGATAGATCTATTGAAAAGTAATGGCTTTTTATGGTTTTATTCTTTATTCTTTGGGCTAATTCAAGTGTTTTTTTTGAGAAATCTACCTCTATGGAGTGTCTCTGCGCGTAGTAAAATGTAATTGTGTGAACCTCGTCAAACTCATCCAATGCCCAAAATAAACACGTTGTTGAATCAAGTCCGCCTGAATATATAATTACAGCCTTTTTCATCTAAACCCCCTTCTTTTGACCGTATAGGATTTTATGTATCTGCGGAATAATCCTGATGTTGTAAGGAATATCTTTGAGCTTTTCTATTATTCTAACTGTTTTTTTTATGTAGCTTTCCATTGAGTCGTTCAACCATACCGGTTGAAACGTGGCCTCTTTTAAACCCAATTCTTCCATCAATTCAAGCTCTTTTGTAAAATTTTCATCCACAACAAACTTAAACTCGATGCTTATGGAGTATTTTATTAAGCTTTTCAATACATCTAAATTAATAGCAAACATTTTTGGACTTACAACTATATGTGAAAACAAATTGATACTTTTTTTTGGAAACAGCGTTCCGTTGGTTTCTAAAAAATAGGAGTAATTGTTGTATTTTTTCATAAAATACGCCATGAAGTTATCTTTCAATGTCGGCTCACCGCCTGTAAATATAATGTTCTTTGCAGGAAACCTGCTTATTTTTTCGTATATCTCATGTGCATTCATTGGATTTTTGCAGCTTAGCGCATATTTTGTGTCACAGAAAGGACACTTTAAATTACAGCCGCATAACCTTATGAATATGGCTTTATAACCAATTTTTGAGCCCTCCCCTTGAATGGAGTAAAATATCTCACTAACATCTACAATCATCAATTACATTTTATAGAAAACGCCTGTTTTTACAAGTTTTACGCATTTTTTAGTTGACAATAACTTAATAATTTATTAGGTTTTGCAAAAATAACCAAAGGGGCTTGATATGGAAGAATTGAAAGGGTGGTTTTTTTCACGGAGCATAAAGTTTAAAATTTTGTTTTCTTATCTTATTTCGATAATTCTAATAGGCATTATAGGTTATAGCTACTACGTGATGGGTAATATAAAATCTATAAAAAGGGAAGCTGCTATATATAGGAAGAATCTTGAGGATAACCAAAAAAAGATGGTTAGAAATGTAGTTAATATAGCATTAGATGGCATAGATAAATACTATGATGCATATAAGAATAAAGAGATGTCCGAGGAAGAGGCAATAAAAAAGTCAATAGAGTTTATTAATGCTATAAGGTACAATATAGGGAAAAACATAAATGTTTATGACTATGTATGGATAAACACACTTGATGGCGTTATGGTGCTTGATCCTCCAAAACCTGAGCTCAATGGTAAGAATGTTTGGAATTTCAAGGATAAAAACGGCGTTTATCTATTTAGAGAGATGGCGCGCGTTATAGAAACACAGGGTGGCGGGTTTGTTGAATATTGTTGGCCTAAACTTGGTTCAAATAGTAAGGGTTGCTACCCGAAGGTATCCTATGTGGGGTATTTTTATCCTTGGAAGTGGGTTGTTGGCAGCGGGTTTTATTTGGATGATTTAGATAAGGCTGTTGATGGGTTTTTAAAAAGAAAAGAAAAGGATATGTTCATAACAACCGTAAATAGTTTAATAGCAGGGGGTCTCATCTCTGTTGTTGCGGGTTTCGTTTTCTTTTTTATTGTGTCTTGTATTACAAATAGATTGAGAGAGGTTGGGGAACTTTCAAAAAAGCTTGCCGAAGAGGAGGTCTCCCCCCAACTCAAGCTTCCATATAAGGGTGACGATGAATTGGGTATTTTAGTTAAAAACTTTAATGATTTTATAGACGAAAGCTATAAGCTGATGCTATTTAAGAAGACCATAGAGGAAGATGTGGATGTAAATGCTGTATATAGAAGGTTGTTTGATCTTCTTAAGGACGATTTTGGTATACGGCAATTTAATGTTTACGAGGTTAACAATAGCAAAAGCTCAATGAAGCAAATCATTGTATACGAAACAGAAAAAATGGCCTGCAAACAGGACATACTTCTAAGTTGCAATCTATGTAGATGTGTTAGAACGGCTAAAGAAGTGGATTCATTTGTTGAGAAAAATGTATGCCTTAGCTTTATAGAGCATGACAAAAACCATGTTTGCATACCTCTTCTTGTTGGCGGAACAGTTGGTAGTGTGGTTCAGTTGATATTTGAAGAGAAGCAGAAAACTAAAGAGATAGAGAAAAAAATAAAAAGAGTCAAGGTGTTCCTAAAAGAGGCTGCCCCTGTTATAGAGGCCAAGAGACTGCTTTCTCAGCTTAAGGAATCTACCATGAGAGACCCCCTCACCGGGCTTTATAACAGGCGGTTTCTTGATGAGTTTGCAGCTACATTCTCAGCCACAGTAAAGCGCAGAAATACACTTGCCGGTATACTGATGTGCGATGTAGATTTCTTTAAGCAGGTTAACGATGTTTATGGGCATAATGTAGGTGATGAAGTGTTAAGGGGTGTTGTAAGGGCTATAGCAAAGAGCATTAGGGAATCAGATATCGCAGTGAGGTTTGGTGGTGAGGAATTTTTAGTACTCCTACAAGATGTGGATGAAAAGAGTGTGCTTGAGATAGCAGAGAGAATAAGATCAGATGTAGAAAAAACAGAAATTACAGTTCAAGGGAACGTTATAAAAAAGACCTTAAGCATAGGCGTATCGATATTTCCCAAGGATTCAAAAAATCTGTGGCAATGTATAAAATTTAGTGATGTTGCTATGTATAAAGCAAAAGAAGCCGGTAGAAACAGAGTTGTTAGATTTGAGCCTGATATGTGGACAGAGGAGAGTTACTGAAGATTTTCCTTTGAATCTATGTATATAGTTACCGGACCGTCATTTATTAGCTTAACGTCCATATGAGCTGCAAAAACCCCTTTTTGTGTAGGCAGATTATGTTCTGTTTTTAAAAGTCGGACAAATTCATTATAGAGTTTTTGGGCTTTTTGGGGCTCTGCTGCGTAAAAGTATGACGGTCTGTTACCCTTTTTTGTATCTGCAGCTAATGTGAATTGGCTTACAACTATACAGGAGCCACCCATATCCTTAACCGATAGGTTAAATTTACCATTTTCATCTGAGAATATACGCATATTCGCTATCTTTTTTGCAAGATATTCAATATCCTTTTGGGTGTCATCCTTGCATACACACAAAAGTATTAAAATGCCTGTCTCTATTGAGGCAACAACCTTTCCATCTACTACTACACTTGCCTGTTTTACCCTCTGTATAACTGCCCTCATTTTTTACCTCATCAAGAGCTTTAAGCTATTCAGTGGCTTACCTATATAAGCTTGAACTTCTTTTAGTAATTTATTTTTTAAAACCCTTAAAAATGCAGCAGTTGCCCTTATTTGATTGTTTTTTTCTATTTGCAGGAGTAGGTTTCTTTCTTCAAAATTGAATTTTTTTTCATCAAATATGCCGTTTTTTTTGAGAAAAATATAAAAAAAGAATATAGAGGCCTTTTCGTTGTCTGTAATTTTGAGTCTGTTTAGGCCCTCTAAAAGCAAGCTTAAGCCGCTATTTGACCGGTATGTTACTTCCAGGATTAACATAGCAAGGGATAATCTTAGAAAGGAACCTCTAATAGAGTTGAATCTGTCGATGATATTTATAGAGTCAACAATTAAGTAGTTTTTAAATTGGTTTTTTATTTTACCCTCAACCTCCATATATGTAAGAGTGTCTACTTCATTGTGCCTGCCGTAAATTATTAAATCAACGTTGCCGTCATCCTTTATAGCCTTTACATAGGTTTTATTACCCATATCAACGCAATATGAGCTAATACACTTGAACTTAAACATACTTATTTATATACTTTTTAAAATTTAGTGGCAAAATTTTTGGAGGGTTTATGATAGTTGTAACAGGCGGTGCGGGTTTTGTGGGCAGTAATGTTGTTAGAGGATTAAATAGGGCTGGTTTTAAAGATATACTCATTGTTGACAACCTATCAAACTCTAAAAAGCATTTGAATCTCAATACACTTGATTTCCTGGATTTTGTGGATAAGGGTGAGTTTTTGGACAATTTAGATAAATTTGGCAAGATAGATGTTGTATTCCATCAAGGTGCTTGCTCCAATACCCTTGAGACAGACGGTAGATATATGATGAAAAATAACTATGACTACTCAAAGTCGCTTCTCAACTACTCATTAAATAAAGGTATACGATTTATATATGCATCAAGTGCATCCGTTTACGGACTTGGTAAGAAGGGGTTTAGCGAGGATAGGACAAACGAATATCCCCTTAACATCTATGCATTTTCCAAATTTCTCTTTGATCAGTACGTAAGAAGGGTGGCTTTTGATAGGGATACTCAGGTTGTTGGCTTGAGGTATTTTAATGTCTATGGCCCCAATGAACACCATAAGGGAAAAATGGCGTCAGTGGTTTACCATTTTCATAATCAGATACTGGATGATGGTACTGTAAGATTATTTGAAGGGAGCGAGAATTTTAAGAGGGACTTTGTGTTTGTTGATGATGTGGTTGATGTGAATCTCTTTTTTTATGAAAACGCAAACTTAAGCGGTATTTTTAATGTTGGAACAGGTAGAGCGGAGAGTTTTTTGGAGATTGCTCAAATCATGCAGGAGTTATATTCCAATGTGAGGATAGAGTTTGTGGAGTTTCCTGAAGAGCTCAAAGGCAAGTATCAGGATTTTACAAAAGCTGACCTTAATAAGTTGAGGTCGGTGGGTTATGAGAAAGAGTTTACATCACTGGAGGAGGGGGTAAGAAGATACGTTGATGTTTTAAAATCCACAGAGGGTGTATGGGTGGATTGATGCAGTAGATAAATCAGAGCCTTTGTGATTATTATAGGCCCCTTAGCTTCTATCGTTATCTTTTGCTTATGGATAAATCCCCATATGCCTTGTGTTTGGTTTTGCATTATCTTACCCCACAGGATCTATTTTTTAAGATTTATATGTCTACCGGGAGGAATAAATGAGAAGAAATGTTTTTCTAATTGTTGTAGTTTTTTGGTCTCTCTTTTTGAATAGTGCCTTTAGTGCAAAGAGAGAATTTGAACTTTCATACTCTCCTAACTGGCTATATAAACTCACAGCAAAAGCATTATTGTCTATTGATAAAGATGGCAAGGTAAGATTGAATGTTGTTGATGTTTGTCCTGCACTTCCTCAGGCTTATATTTGGATAAAGTTTTACTCCAAGATTGAGGATGTGTATTGGTATAATAAATGCGTGTGTGTTGATTTTAAGATTAAATTTAAGGGAAAAGGAAGGGCCGCAGAAATCCCCTTAGACAGTATGAATGATCCATCAACTTACAAATGGAAGGGGCCGCAGAAGGGTTTTTATGAAGATGAGTGGAGTGAAACCTCGGTTAAGGGTGAGCCTTGTTTCTGTATAAAGGAGTTTCCTGAGCTTGCAGGGATAAAGCAGTTTCAAATTGTTGATTCAAATCCCAATACATTTTCATTTCAGACGGGCAATAATCCAAAACCTGAGGATGTGGGTGCATACCAAGAATCGAGCTATATAACCGCATTAAGGGGGGAGGTTTACATCTATAGGGCTAAAACCCATAAGTGGGTTAAGGCAAAAAACAGATCCAAGCTTTATATTGGAGATATAGTAAAAACATCATCGGGTGTAGTTAGGATCTTGCTAAAGGGAAGGGTTGCTTTGAGGGTGAAGCCGCATACAATGTTTGAGATACCGAAGGTTAAACAAAACACTAAAAAAGGTATTTCGTTTATAAAGATGACCTACGGTGTGCTTATGGCAGCAGCAGAAAAAGAAAGGAGAAGCCGCTTTGAGGTTTATGTTCCTTTATACATAACAGGTGTTAGAGGAACCAAGTTTGAGGTTTCCTATGATGCAGAAAAGAGATTTGGATGTGTCAGGGTTTTTGAGCATTCTGTCTGGATTTCGGATAGAAAGAAAAGAAAAACCGTCATAGTGAAGGAGGGTATGAAGAGCTGTGTTTATGGGAATGGGGATGGCTTACCTACAAAGCCAGAGCCGATGAAGCCCTTTAATGTTGAGGGTAAATGGAAAACCAACTTTGGTATCGTGGGGTTTAAACAGAAAGGGGATAAGGTTTTTGGCAGCTATCCTCACGATAATGGCAAGATAGAAGGAAAACTTATAGGAAATGTGTTGGTGTGCAAATGGAGTGAATCCCCTACATATAAACCATATAGGGATGCTGGTGATTGTAGATTTTTATTTTCTCCTGATGGTAATTCCTTTTCAGGGCATTGGAGATATGGCTTTGGCGGTGAATCGTGGAATGGTGATTGGAGTGGAGAAAGGATGCATTGAGATTTAATTGAGGTGTATGAGTTAATGGGAGGTGGATAATGAGGCGGTTGTTGGTGGCTGTTTTGTTTATAGTGGTTTTTTATCCTCGTGCTATTGCAAGGCCGATTCATCCAAAATTGGTGTTATTAAAAGAAAACACGGTAAATCTCATGCTTATAGGTGATAGGGCGCAGATTAAAACCGGCCCTCTTGATAAGAATGTGTACAATATTAGTTGTGAGGTAAAGGGAAAAGCTATTGTGTTGAAAGAAAGATTTGGTTCTCCGTCTTTTGGTTATTCGTTCAGGTTTGAAGCTATAAGCCCCGGCAGTGCTGTTGTGGTCCAAAGGATATCCAAATTTGGAAAGGGTAAAGAAAAGGTAAAAACCAAAGAATATGAGGTTAGGGTTTTTTCAATTAATAGCATACCTAAAGTATCATTGAATCTTATAGCGGAACATCCTGATAAATACACGGATAGATTTGTCCTGATTCACGGTATTAGCAGAGGGTGGGGAGGTTTTTCTAAGACTAAAAGGATAGTTGACACTATGTTAAAGAGATCGGATTGGGTTATAGAGGATGATTCAGCTGCCGCTTATATTTCCGGGGTTCCAAAGGTTAAAAAAGGGGTGATGGTTGATATTGTTTGCAAGGTTGTTGTAAGACCTAATGGAGAATGGGCTTTGGTGGGTCATAGGATTTTAGAAGCAGATAATACAGGATTGAACATTATAGCTAATGATATCAATCGATTCACTTTAAAGCTATACAAAAAATTATCCAACAATGAAGGTAATCTATTTTTTTCCTCGTTTAGTATCGTTGATGCTCTTGCTATGACCTATGCCGGTGCATCTAAAAATACGGCAGAGCAGATGGCAAAGGTGCTGAACTTTAATATGCCTAAAGAGAGGTTACACTCTGTGTTTTCAAAACTACTAAATTGCATACAGGCAGAAACTCAAAATAATACCTATAAATTTAGTATAGCCAATGCTATCTGGGTTGAGAAGGATTATAAACTTCTTGATTATTTCGTTAATCTAATAAATCTCTATTACGGCGGTAATCTTTTTTCTGTTGATTTTGTAAACCAACCACAAAAGACGATAAACAGGATAAATAAGTGGGTTGAGGATAAAACCACAGGCAAGATTAGGGATTTAATCAGGAAGGGCGATATAAATTCTCTTACGAGGCTTATTTTAACCAACGCCATATATTTTAAGGGTAAGTGGACTCATCCATTTCGCAAAGAAGATACTAAGAGCATGCCGTTTCACATAACGAACAATAAAACCGTTCGTGTGCCTATGATGTTTCAGGAAGGAAGATTTCCTTATTATGAGAATAAAAAAGAGGGTTTTAAGGCTATAGAGCTTCCCTATGCAGGTAATAGCATCTCTATGGTGATATTCTTACCGTCCAATCTTGAGGGGTTTGAACAAGCACTGTCTCAAAATATGGTAGCAAGGATTATAGCGTCCTTAAGAGAAGATGAGGTAAAGGTGTATTTACCCCGTTTCAGGTTTAAGGTTAGGTGCTATTTAAGTAAGGTGCTCTCTGATATGGGTATGAGAGATGCGTTTTCTACAAGAGCGGACTTTTCAGACATGACCGGTAATAAGGATCTTAAGATCTCAAGGGTAATACATGAAGCGTATATAGATGTCAACGAGGAAGGAACTGAAGCTGCAGCTGCAACTGGCGTTGTAATGCAGCTAAAAGCTGTAATGTGGAAGCCAACTTTTAAGGCAGACCATACGTTTATATTTATGATTGTGCATAAAAAAACGGGCAGTGTTTTGTTCATGGGAAGGGTAATTAAACCTTAAAGTTAAAGACTGTCTTTGCATAAACCTGTTTTGTTTGACAAAATCCCAGTTTTTTAATATATAATCTGTGAATTTATGAGCAATCTGGGGCTGTAGCTCAGCTGGGAGAGCGCCACGCTGGCAGCGTGGAGGTCGGGGGTTCGAGCCCCCTCAGCTCCACCATTTTATCTTTTAAGGGGTCTTGATATGAAAGAGTATATAGAGAAGGCTTTTAGCGTTGTGGATAAGATAAAACAATTTGATGGTGAGGCTTTTTTGCAAGAGGCAAGGTCCAAAATAGAAGAAATAAGCTCAAATCCAGGTCAGTTTGCTTTGACTGCTATTTTGCAGTTAAAGTTGGCTTATGAGATGATAGAGTGCTATATAAAAAAAGAGTGTTCCCTGCCTTGGAGAACTGTCCTATCCTTAATAGGAATTTTTTTGTATTTTATAAACCCTGCCGATATCATACCTGATTTCTTGCCAGGTATAGGTTATTTGGATGATGCGGTGGCTTTGGGCATAGCCTTAAAATTTATCCGGGATGATTTAAAAGACTACGCCCAAAGCAAGGGCTTAAGCTTAGAGGAATACGGCTTGGTTTAATCCTTTTTTCTTATCCAGCCCGTCTTTGTTTCTATATATGTACCATTTGGTGCTGTATCTTGCCATTGTTTTGCAAATATCCTCCTGAGTCTATCTATTTGAGAGGGTTGAATATTTAAAACACGTGCCACCTCGTGATATAGTGACTCTCTATCTTTATTTTCGCTGACTACAAGCTTCTTTAGTTTTACTTTATCCTTTAAGGATGGCGGCTGGCGGTAGATTTTTAAATGCCCATCCAATGTTTCTCCAAGATAGCCTTTTTTGTAGTAGGGTTTCATTAATTCAAATCTTTTCTTCATTGATTCTTTTATGGCTTTGATCTTTGCGTTGGTTGTGTTTAGTACATCGGATGCATGGGCAGTTGGTATAAGAAGCTCTAGAAGAGAGGTTGGTTCTGTTTTTGGGGTAGTTTTCTTTTCTCCTCTAATATCGTTAACTATTTCTTTTGCCTTTTCTTGGGCTTGTCTTGCTGGGAAGTATATATTTACAGTTACACACGAATAGACAAGCAAGAGTATAACACTCCATAAAACACTGAGTTTTTTCATTTCTTCACCTCCCTTTTCTCTAAAACGCGTTTTAGTCTACCTAAAAAATCATCCCATGAAATCTTGTTGTTTCTATTCATATTAACTACGTTTATACCACCAAAGAAGCCTCTTTTGATAATATACTCGACGTTTCCATTTTTGTAAAGTCCATGGATTGCGAAGGTATTATTTTTTAGTATAGCCTTAACGCCTATAGAGGAGTAGGAAAAGCTTTTAAAGAAGGGTAATGCTATACTTACATATCCGCCTCCAATCTTTGATATACTGTTTACCGCTTTTAGCGATATTCTTTGCGATGCTCCTTTTACGTTTTCTGTTTGAACTAAAGCGTTGAATGATAGGGGGTTTTTAAATTTTATTAAGGCCAGGTTGTGAATATAGCCCTTTATGTAGCCTGTAACTTGGCCAAAATTGGATAATTGAGTTAGTTTTTTTAGGTTTATGTGGCTGAAATCTACATCCAACATTAAAATGGGCATATCTTTTAATGATAACTTGATATTTTTTATATATATCTTACCGTCAAATGCATCTATCTTTACAGATCCTCTTGTACTTATGTATTTGTTGGTTAGATTTCCTTCTAAAATATTTATTTTAATTTCTGCAAGCTTTGTTTTTATTTTGGCTTTTATTGGACCAAAGTGCAGGGTTTTTTTTATTGGGTATAGGCAAAGACTAACGGGTTGTACTGTTAAGTTATCCGAGCTTTTTATACTTAAAATAGAGCATAATTTATTATTTTGTGAGGCTATCTTTGCCTCAATACGTGCCTTTAGTTGTTTTGAGATAAACATAGCATTTAGCTCTCCTGTATCTTTTTTGTTTGTGTTTACGATTAATGGAAGGATTAGTTTTAAATTCTTGAGTGTTACACTTTTATAGCGGATGCGGCTTGATATTATGTTTATCTTTGAAAAAAAGGAACGCCCTGATGTGTATTGTCCGGTTATTATTATTGATGATTTATTGTCTAAAATTAGATTGTTTAGCGTTTCTAGTTCATATGAATCTCTAAGGAATGAAATTAAATTGTTCATATTGATCGGTTTTACTTTAAATATTAGCCCTTTTTTTGTTTTTGCTACATTGGCAGAAAAGAGATTTCTAAGTGTTAGGCTTAGTTTTTGTTTGTTTTTTATAGTTGCACTGAGATTGAAAGATGAAAAGTCAAAATATATGTTATCTTTTAATAATGCCTCACCTGATGATATTAAAATCTTTGATAGTTCTGGTAAGTATAAAAGTTCACCTTTTAGGTTTTGTGCTACAAGATTTGAATAATTTATTGATAGATTAGCAAAGCTTAGCTTAGCTTGAAGTTTTTTTTTAAAATTACTGAAAGTCTAACATAGGGGGCATCTACCAGCTTGGAAGATTCCCTTAAATCATTGATTGTTGCAGTGAATTTGTTGTTTTTAAGATTTGCTTTAATTTTAAAGGAGAATCTGTATCGCCCATATTTAAGATTTGCAGAAGTTTTTAATGCGTTGAGTTTTATGTAAAAAGGATTTAAGTTTATATATATGTTCTGTAACTTTATAGGCTGTCTTATATCTAACGATGACTTGCCTTTTTCAATATGTATTGTATGGGGATTTATATATAGGTTTTCTAAATATATTCCAGATGGGGATAGATTTATTTTGCCGTTTGCTGAATTTATAGCTGCTGATAATGTTAAATTTTTCGATTTA
Source organism: Hippea maritima DSM 10411 (assembly GCF_000194135.1). Lineage (GTDB taxonomy): Bacteria > Campylobacterota_A > Desulfurellia > Desulfurellales > Hippeaceae > Hippea > Hippea maritima. The sequence continues at coordinate 114,659 of NC_015318.1, forward strand.
TAACCTATATTACCCTTAAACGTCAATAGTCTGCCCTTTAGGCTTGCAGAGATATTTTTTAAACTTACAGGACCATAATCAAGGCTTATATTGTCCATACTCAGGCTTTTTATTTTTATAGGTATAAGGTTGAATCCTTTAGCTTTGTCTGTTTCGTTGGGTTTGTTTTGGATTTTTATATCACTATTTTTTATTGTAGCTGTTATGTAGCCGTTTTTGTCTATAGAGGCTATTAGTGTTCCTATGTTTGCGTTGATATCGTCTTTTTTTATAGTCAATGAATTTATCTCTATGCTGGTGGGGGATTTGATTTTTATCTTTTCAAAATTTGATGTTATGTCATATTTTTTTAGCGCAAAGTTTAATGCAACGCTTAAAATTGACGGTTTATTTAAAACTACAATGTATACAACAAGTAGTATAATTATTGCCATGAGTATTGTATTTAGGCTGAGTTTTAGAAACTTCCTCATTGCAGTAACTCTATCCTTTTTGCATTCATTTTTATTAACCCTTTCGATGAAAGCCTTTTTAGGGTTCTTGAAAATGTCTCAGCAGTTAGACCAAGAAGTGTGGCTATGTCTTTTTTTGGTATATCCAGTACCACGGTGTTGTTTTTATCTTTTAAAGAATAAAGGTAGTTTATAATTTTCTCTTCCGCATCCTCACCTGAGAGTTCTTTTATCTTTTCAACCAGATATTTTATTCTTTGGGCGAAGATACCTAAAAGCTTCATGGCAAATTCAGGCTTTCTCTTTATTCTTTCAAATAGATGGTGCGTGTTTATGGATAACAGCAGCGTATCTGTTATAGCCATTGCGCTTGCTGGATATATGTTTTTTAAGAATAACACGACCTCGGCAAACATTTCGCCTTCTTTTGCTATATTCAAGACAATTTCTTTACCGTCTTCACCGGTTTTAAATATTTTAATCAGCCCGCTTACAACAAAAAACATCTCATTACCCTTATTATTTTCCAAAAAGAGTAACTCCCTTTTTCTTTTGCTTATGAGCATGGATACTGCGTTTAGATCTTCTAAAAATCCTTCATCTTCTATATTCAGTTTATCTAAAAACAGTTGCAAGGCACTTTTTTTATCCATGACTTGACCTAAGTCAATTATTTCTTATGTTTTGTAGTATATAGTTAATCCAAGAAAAAAGCAAGAGGAGGTGGTTAGATGTCCATGTTTTGTTATCAATGTCAGGAAACACTAAACAACAAAGGGTGCACCGTAGGTGGCGTATGCGGTAAGAATGAAAGGGTTGCAAATTTAGAGGATGTGCTTGTTTATGTTACAAAGGGCATAAGCGTTGTTGCCGATAAGGCGGGTAAGGTGGATCCTGAGGTTGGAAGGTTTATTTCGAAGGCGCTGTTTACAACGATCACCAATGTAAACTTTGATGAGGATTCCATTGCAGAGCTTATCAGAGAGGGTTTGAGGTTTAGAGATGAGCTAAAAAAGAAATACAATGTATCGGATGAGGGATTGCACGATTCTGCCACATGGAATGCAGCAACCAAAGAGGAGTTTTTGGCAAAGCATAAGGATGCAGGTGTTTTAGCCGAATCCAATGAGGATATACGCTCACTCAAAGAAACAATTATTTACGGTTTAAAGGGTGCTGGTGCTTATGCTGAGCATGCTTCGGTTTTGTGGTATGAAGACCAGAGCTTATGGGAGGAGTTGGTTGACTGTTTGGCTGCAACAACCAAGGATTTGTCGGTTGATGAGTTGATAGGTTATACCATGAAAACAGGAGAGGCTTCCGTTAAGGCTATGGCTATACTGGATAAGGCCAATACTGAAACCTACGGTCATCCAGAGATCACAGAGGTCAATCTTGGAACGAGAAACAGGCCGGGTATTCTAATATCAGGGCATGACCTGAAGGACATGGAGGAGTTGCTTGAGCAGACAAAAGATACAGGCGTTGATGTCTATACACACGGTGAGATGTTGCCTGCAAATTACTATCCGGCATTTAAGAAATATGACCATTTTGTGGGCAATTACGGTAATGCATGGTGGTTGCAGCATAAGGAGTTTGAGGCGTTTAACGGGCCGATCTTAATGACAACAAATTGCCTTGTTCCACCAAGGGATAGCTATAAAGACAGGGTGTTCACAACCGGTAATGTTAGATTTCCGGGCGTAAAACACATTCCCGATAGGGTTGATGGTAAGCCAAAGAATTTCTCAGAGATTATTGAGCTTGCCAAGAAATGCGATCCACCAACACAGCTTGAAACCGGCAAGATCATAGGTGGTTTTGCCCATGAGCAGGTATTTAAGCTTGCAGATAAGGTTGTTGATGCTGTTAAATCCGGTGCCATTAGAAAGTTTGTCGTTATGGCTGGATGCGATGGCAGGCATAAAACGAGGGAATACTATACCGAGTTTGCAAAGAAATTGCCAAAAGATACGGTTATTCTGACTGCAGGATGTGCTAAATACCGCTATATAAAGCTCAATCTGGGAGATATTGGCGGCATCCCGAGGGTCTTGGATGCTGGTCAGTGCAACGATAGCTATTCATTGGCCTTGATAGCTATGAAGCTAAAAGAGGTCTTTGGATTAAACAGTGTAAATGAACTGCCTATAGCTTACAACATAGCATGGTATGAGCAGAAGGCTGTAGCTGTTTTGCTTGCCCTGCTCTATCTGGGTGTTAAGAATATCAAATTGGGCCCAACATTGCCTGCATTCCTATCCCCTGCAGTGCTTAAGGTGCTTGCAGATAATTTTGGCATAACAACGATCAGTAATGTTGATGATGACATGAAGGAATTGATTGGATAGCATCTGTCGCCTCAGCTTCGGCTGGGGCGTTTTTTTTGTTTAGATAGAACCAGCCAGAATAAACGCCTCTTCTGCCTCTCTATCCAAGACAAACACGGTTTGTGGCAGCATAAATAGTTCGTTGTTGTGGGTTAATCCGAAGAATGCATGTTGTGGGTTTATGCTCCTGCCAAAGGTGATCTCTGCGATCTTTTCATTTGCTTTGTTTTCAAATATATCCACAACCTTAAAGATGATTCCGTCTTTTAGTGCAAACTCCCTTTTCAGTTGCATCAAAAACTTTGGTTTTGGTGGGTGCTTATGGGGGCTTAACTTTGTTTTTTTGTAATTAACCGAGTATATTGTTCTTTTCTTTCTCTTCCAGCGTCTTTCAAATTTTGTATCGATGCTTTTGTCTGATACCTGTATAGGTATATTTTGTGTGTTTTTTAGGTGGGTTTTTTCCTCTAATGCCACAACGACGCTTACAGCATAGGCCAAGTTATCGGTTAGAAGCCTAAAACTGCCCCCTTTTTTTAGTATATTCTCTATTTTTTGAAGCGTATCTGAATTTAATAAGGCGTGTTTGATCCTTCTGAATTTAAACCACGGCTCGGGAAAATTGACAAACACCGCATCTACTGTATTGGATGAAAATCTATCAAGCACGAACCTTCCATCATACCGTATAAGTTTGACATTATTTATTCTTGCTTTAAGCAACCTGCCGCATGCTTTGGCTATTGCATCATTGGATATCTCAAGCCCCAAAAACAGACTGCTAGACTCTTGTTTTGCCTGATTCAGTAAAAACTCACCAAAGCCTGAGCCTATTTCTATCTTTATGGGTTTGGTGTTTGAGAGTTGGCTTAGGTCTATTGAGTTGAGCCTTCGTGTGTCGATTGTGTAATGGTTTATAAGCTGACAGATTTTTCCGTTGAGGCTTAGGTTGTTGTGGATTATGTTTCCGTTTAGAAAGCCTGCAAGTTTTTCTGAGAATTCAAGGATCTTGGCCTTTACATCGTCTGTGATTATGGGATTTGTGGATTTTTCAAGCTTTACGATTACCTTATTCTGTTTTTTATATACTTTAACAAAAAACTGTTCACAGTCAGAAAACAAAGGATAGATAAAAAAATCGCCCTTTCTTGAGAAGAAGACCTTATCATCCTCAAATGTTTTTATGTTTTTTTCTGTTTCTATTATTGCATGTGGCATTTTAAAAAAGAAAGAGGAGCCTCAAGCCCCTCTTGTATTATTTGTTCTTTACCTCTGCTGCAACCCTTAGCGGTAAACCCCATATATAGCAGAACGCCTCTCCGTATTTGTGGTTGAATGTATCGCCTGGATCATAGGTTGCAAGCTCTTTTGAGTATATAGCATAAGGTGATTTTCTTGCAACAGCCGTTGCCTTGCCTTTGTATAGCTTTACCTTTACCGTGCCTGTTGCTCTTTCGTTTAGTTTGTCTGCAAAGGCATCCAATGCTTCTCTTAGCTCACAGAACCAATAACCGTAATAGACCAGTTCTGCATACTTGATGGCCAATTGGTCTCTTAAATGCAGGCTTTCTCTATCTAAAATCAACTCATCCAAACTCCTTTTTGCCTCAAGCAGAAGCACAGCAGCTGGAGCCTCATAGATCTCCCTTGATTTTATACCGACGAGCCTGTTTTCAACCATGTCTATTCTGCCAACACCGTGCCTGCCGGCTATCTCGTTGGCTTTGTTAACAAGGTCAACGATGTTTAGCCTCTTGCCATCAATGGCCACAGGTATGCCCTTTTCAAACTCTATCTCAACATACTCAGGCTCATCCGGTGCCTCAAGTGGATTTTTTGTAAATGAGTATATCTCCTCATCAGGCTCATGATAGGGATCCTCCAATGGGCCAGCCTCAACCGATAATCCCCAGATATTCCTGTCAATGGAATAGGGCTTATCCTTCGTTACAGGCACGGGGATGCCGTGTTTTTTGGCATACTCGATCTCCTCATCCCTTGATTTTAACTCCCAATCCCTCACAGGCGCTATAACCTTTATATCCGGTTTTAATGCCACGGCTGACACATCAAACCTGACCTGATCATTGCCCTTACCGGTTGAGCCGTGTGCTATAGCATCAGCGCCCTCTTTTTGTGCTATTTCTATCATCTTTTTTGTGATTAGAGGCCTTCCAAGTGCTGTTGCAAGCGGGTATTTGCCTTCATACAAGGCACCAAATTTAAAGGCTTTCATCACATACTCGTTTAAAAACTCCTCCCTTACATCCTCAACATACGCCTTGCTTGCACCAACCTTTAAGGCCTTCTCTTTTATTGGCTCCAAATCCTCGTTCTGACCTAAATCGGCTGTGTATGTGATTACCTCACAGCCGTATTTATCCTGCAGCCACTTTACAATGACAGATGTATCAAGACCACCGGAATAGGCAAGCACAACCTTTTTAATTTCACCCATATTAAACCCTCCCAATTAGATTCATTATTGTGGCAAGTTGAGCATAGGTTCTGTTTTCCGCCTCGTCAAATATCACAGAATGCTTCTCATCGTCAATAACTTCAGCCTCAACCTCCTCACCCCTATGAGCAGGGAGGCAGTGCATGAATATATAGTCTTTATTTGCATATTTTACAAGTTCTCTGTTTACCTGATACGGCCTCATCAGGGCGTGTTTTTTCTCTTTCTGGTCTTCCTGACCCATAGATGCCCAGACATCCGTGTAAAGAACATCAGCGTCTTTTGCTGCCTCTTCTGGATTGTTTGTTAAGATGATCCTTGCACCGCTTTTTGTTGCAAGTTCTAAGGCTTCCTTTACCACAACCCCATTTGGAGCAAAATCCACAGGTGTTGCCACTCTCAGCTCAAAACCTAAAACGGCAGCAGCATAGATCCACGAATTCGCCATGTTGTTGCCATCACCAAAGAAGGCCACCTTTATATCCTCGATCCTGCCTAATTTTTCCTTGATTGTTAACAGATCTGCCAACACCTGGCATGGATGTAGCAGGTCTGTTAAGGCGTTGATTACAGGGACGGTTGAGTATTGGGCAAATCTTTCTATTCTTGAGTGTTCAAATGTTCTTATCATAACGATATCAACATAGCGTGAGATGACCCTTGCTGTGTCCTCGATGGTTTCACCCCTTCCCAGTTGTATATCCCGTGGGGATAGAAAGATAGCATCCCCTCCGAGCCTTTTCATTCCAGCTTCAAAGGAGAGCCTTGTCCTTGTTGAGGGTTTTTCAAATATCATCCCCAGGATAACACCGCTTAGGGGTTTATAATCCTGTTTGCTTTTGATTTTGTTTTTTATCTGCTGTGATAGATCCAAAAGCTCCAATATCTCCTGTTTTGTTAAATCCTTTAAGCTCAAACAGTGCCTGATCATACTCTTTCTCCTTTTAATAAACGCATCTTTTTTCTATGGCTGGCTTTAGTCTTTTTGTGCCGCCACCTTCACTTACTATCCTCTTTGCCAACTCTATGTTTTTTACGATACTGCCGCATGCATGCGTTATTCTATTTTTGAAAACGCTTCTATCCATCGGTGTGGAAGGTCCCATTACAGCTATAATCCTTGCCTTTTTTATCATATCAAGCAAGCTATCTATGGTTTTGTTTATAATAGAGGTTGCAGTAAGTATGGCTATATCGCAATCAAACAGCTCGAAATATTCGGCAAAATCCGGCAGTGCATCCCCTCTTGGGTTGCGTTCGCAGATTATAAATTTCCCTGCCTTGTTCTTTAGCGGTTCTATGAGGGGTGAAAAATAACCCACCATAACGACTTTGTCTTCTCCTCTTACAAGGTCTATTATATCTATATCATTTTGCTTTATATCTTTGTTTATTATTGCATTTGCGCATGCTAAAGCCAAACTTGAGTCTGTCAGGTTGTATGATAGTATCTTATCCAGGATATACCCTGCTGGTTTACCCACAAGATCACCAGCCTCTTTCATCACGGTGCAGTCTTTGGGTGAGGTCTCCTTTGTGAAGCTATAGGATAGACCTGCAGAGCCGTTGCTTAACTCAACAAGTGTGTATCCAAGCCCTATCCTTACATCCACAACCTCTAAGCCATCTGCCCTTTCTTTTGCCTTTTGATGGATCAGTTGATGAACAAACATCTAAATAAACTCCATGATCCTATTGATCTTTTCTTCTATCTTATCAAGGGAGAATACCCGTATAAACCTGTAAAGCTCCTTGCCCTCTAAGTATATACACACAACAGGCACATTGAATATGGACAACTCACCGGCCAACTCCCTTACATCATCAAGATAGATATTGGCCGCATCTATATCCTTAAAGCGGGATGCTATTTTATCTTTAACGGGCTTGCATGTTGCACAATCGTGGGTTGAAAACACGACTATGGACGGCTTTTTGTTTTGTATAAAGCTTTCAAACTCCTCTTTTGAGTCTAACTCTTTCATGGCTTTGAAGTTTATCACAAAATTTTGAGATTTTCTAAATATTTTTGAACATCTCTATGATGCTTTGCTTCTTTGACTGTTTGGATTTACAGGTAGGGCAGATATCCTCATCCGCGTTTGAGTAAAAAAAGCTTTTACAGTTTTTGCAGAGTTTCTTTTCTGCTTCAAATACAACCTGAGGTTTGGCTTTTAATAGGCTTGTATGGCCTGTTTCAAGCTTAATTGCGCCCTTTAGACAGCCGTTTTGGCAGTTTTGGCAGTTTATGCAGGCTGCAGGGTTAAACCAGATGCTGCCTTTTTGCTCTTTTTGTATAAGTATGACCTCGGTTGGGCATACAACCTCGCATATTCCGCACAGGTCGCATGAGTTTGTTATGGTGATTTTTGCTGTTATCTTGCATTCCGTTTTTTCTATAGGGTTTAACTTTTTTAAAAAGAGCATTCGTTTGGGTTTTGATGAGGGCTTTTTTAATGCAGATAAAAGCTCCCTGCGTGAAAGCCCTTCTTTTGGTATATGTGGCTTTTCGGCTGTTGAACTGTTTATCTTTATGTTAGGCTCTATACCGCTTGATTTTACAAGCCTTGTGGCAATCCTTAATTCCTTAAAGAATAGATTTACCTGATTTTTTAGTTTACAGCTTTTGCAATTGCCCCTTTTTATTTTTACAGCTTTGCCTGAAAGAAACCATGCAGTTAGTATAGAATGGTCAAGCCTATAGATACAGGATATTTTGTTGTTGGCCGTTGAGAAGATACAACCTATCTCAATTTCAGATAAACTGGATGTTTCCTTAAGGAGTTTTTCATTATCGTTTTTTATACTAATGGCCGTTGTAGGGCATGCAGCATAGCATAAGCCACATTTGATGCAAGCATCTTCACTTATAGATGGGTAGGGTGTTAATTTTATTGCACCTGTTGGGCAGATTTTTATACAGCTATCACATGAACCCTTTGCAAATGTGTATCTGCTGCACCTTTTGAGATTTATCTGTATATTGCCGCTTAAAGAGAAATCGAGCATCAGAAGGTTGGGGGATGATTGACCCAGATTACCTCTGTTGTTCCCTCGTAAGAGTTTCTCCATTTGTGCGGTAGGTTGGAGTTATAAACAGCCGAATCACCTTCTTCTAAAAGGTATGATTTTCCCCCTACCTCTATTTCAAGCTTACCCTTTAAGACGATAACGAGCTCTTCTCCGTTGTGCGAATGCGGAGATGTTCCGCTTATAGCACCAGGCTCTAAATACATATAAAGCGCCTCAATTGTTGTATCTGAGAACTGTGGACGTAGAAGTTCATATTTAACGCGCGAACGCCTATTTTCAAATTTGCCTCTGTTTGTTTTTCTTACGACAATTGAGTCAACAGGTGGCTCTCTCTCCTCAAATAATGAAATTATGTTTATGCCGAGGGCATCAGCTATTCTTCTTAGGGAAGAAATTGTGGGTGAGACCAGGTCTCGTTCGACCTGAGACAAAAAGCCTAGTGAGCAGCCTGACTTTTTGCTTAAATCCCTTAAGGTCATATTTTTCTTAGTTCTGATCTCTCGAATCTTACTTCCAACTCTCATAGTTTCAAATATAAAACACGATTAACAAAAAATCAAGAAAAATTACATCTCACCCAAGTAAGTCTTTTTCACATCCTCGTTTTCCAATAGCTCTTTAGCATCTCCTTCGAGTGTTATCTTGCCATTTTCTAAGACATAGGCATAATTGGCAAGCTTTAAAGCTTGAGCGGCATTTTGCTCAACAAGCAGTATAGTTTTACCTTTTCTATTGAGCTCTTTTAATATCTCAAATACCTCTGCCACTATTTTAGGGGCTAAACCCAAACTTGGCTCATCAAGCATAAGGAGCAAGGGCTCACTCATAAGGGCTCTTGCTATTGCTAACATCTGTTGCTCACCGCCGGATAGTGTGCCTGCTTTCTGATAAGCCCTCTCTTTAAGAATAGGGAAGAGTTCAAACATTTTTTCATAGAGTGGTTCAAGCTCAGATGGGTTTTTATTGAACCCTCCCATTCTTAGGTTCTCAAGTATTGTCAAATTGGCAAAAACTCTTCTTCCTTCAGGAACCAGAGACACACCTTTCTGAGCAATTCTATATGCTGGTTTCTTTGTTAATTCATCTCCTAAAAAGTTTATGCTGCCCTTGGGGCGTACCAATCCTGCTATAGCTTTTAGGGTGCTGGATTTTCCTGCCCCATTTGCTCCGATTAATGTTATTATTTTACCTTCTGGGACATTAAAACTTATTCCTTTAACGGCATGTATAACACCGTAATAAACATTTAAATCTTTTACCTTAAGCATTGATGTCTCCTAAGTATGCCCTTATGACATCAGGGTTTTTCTGAATTTCTTCTGGTTTACCTTCAGCTATCTTTACACCGTGATCCAATACAGCAATTCTTTCACATAAGTTCATAACAAACTTCATATCATGCTCTATTAGCAGGACAGTTAGATTAAATTTTTCCTTTATTTCCTGAATAAAATACATAAGGCCCATGGTTTCCTGTGGGTTCATTCCTGCAGCTGGCTCATCCAAAAGAAGCATCTTTGGTCCTGTTGCCAGTGCCCTTGCTATCTCGACTTTTCTTCTTTCACCATAGGGTAATTTGCTAGCTTTGAAATCTGCTTTGTCGGCAAGGTTTACGCTTTCCAAAAGTTCCATAGCCTCTTCTCTTATTTGCTTTTCGTATTTGTAGAATCTCGGTGTCCTTAATATGGCATCAATAAGATTGTATTTAAGTTTGTGATGAAAGCCAGTTAAGACATTTTCTAAAACAGAGAGGTTTGAGAATAATCTAATATTCTGAAAAGTTCTTGCCATACCGAGGGAAACAATTCTGAAGGGTTTCATGCCGGTAATGTTTTGATTGTAGAAAAATATCTCTCCGCTTGTGGGCTTTAGGTTGCCTGTTATCATGTTGAAGGCTGTGGTTTTACCGGCCCCGTTTGGACCTATGAGTCCAAATATCATATGCTCGTTTATTTCCACAGAGAATTCATTGACGGCGGTTAGACCGCCAAATTTCATTGTTATCTTATCGCATTTTAATGCTACTTTACTCATGGCTTAAGCTTCACTTTTACTTTTTTTAAAGATACTGAATAGCCAATTCCAAGAAAATTCCCTCTGACCCATTATACCCTCTCTTGCAAATATCATTATTACGATTAGAAGAATGGAAAAGATTACCATTCTCATGCCGGGTATCCCCGGTATATGAAGGCCAGCGATATTCATCGGTTGCTCAACAAACCTTAAGATCTCGCTTCCCCAGATGACCAATATAGTGGCCATAACAGTTCCTGTCATACTGCCCAAACCGCCAACGACTATAATAATAAGCAATTGGAATGTTAAGAAGAATGTGAACATTGTTGGTGATATTGTGGTTATTAGATGTGCTAATAATCCTCCACCGACTCCCTCAAAAAATGCCGCTATAACAAATGCTGCCATTTTTATCCAGAATGTGTTGATTCCCATAGCAATGGCTGCATCTTCATCATCCCTGATGGCTTTCATTGCCCTACCAAAAGCGGAGTATACTATACGCATTATTATTATCATTGAAAGTATAGCCCAGCCAAAACACCACCAAATATTTGTATAACTTGCAATGCCCTTTAGGCCTAATGCTCCGTTTGTTATTGTTATTGTGTTGTTTGATATAACCCTAATGGTTAGACCGAATCCCAACGTAACGATGGCCAGATAATCCCCTCTAACTCTAAATACGGGAAAACCTAACAAAAATCCAACAAAAGCCGTTACAAGACCTGCTATTATTAAAGATGGCAAAAACGACATGTGTATGTTTTTTAGCCATGGAACCATTGGCTCTATTATGAACATAGCATCTTTCTGGTCTGGTGTGAGCGTTAGGATTGCTGCAACATAGGCCCCTATAGCCACAAAACCATTAGGTTCAAGTGAAAACTGCCCGGTAACGCCGTTTATAAGGTTGTAGCTTGCGGCAAGCATTAAGAATATGGCTGTGTTTTCCCATATCCTTACAGCATAAGGAGTTAAGTTGTTATTTGCGTACCAGACGAATGTGAATAGCAAAAGTATGGATATAATCGTTAATATAGAGTTTCTGCTTAGACTCATTATTAGAAGCGCCCCCTTTCAAGGTCTTCTCCCATAATGCCTGTAGGTTTAAATAATAGAACGAATATCAAGAAAAGAAAAGCAAAAGCATCTTTATATCCTGCTAATGATGGAAAAAAGGCAACAACAAGTATCTCCGATATTCCTATGATAAATCCGCCCACGGCAGCCCCTGTGACGGAGCCTATACCGCCTAAAACGGCTGCAGCAAACGCCTTAAGACCAGGCATAATTCCAATTAGTGGGTTAATTGCAGGATACCTCATAGCCCAAAACACACCACCCAAAGCAGCAAGCAGTGAACCTATGGCAAAGACCATTGATATTATTAAATCTACGTTTATTCCCATTATCCTTACTGTTTCCATATCCAAAGAAAGAGCTCTCATTGCCATGCCGTATTTTGTTCTGTATAAGACAAACAAAAGCATTAATAAAAAAACTATGGCGACAATGGGTGTAATTATAGCTATATTTGGAAATATGACTCCGTTTACATTTATTGCCCCTCCAAATAATGAGGGGACGGGAAATGCCTTTGGAACTCCTCCAAAGACCACCAAGAATAGGTTTTCCAAAAAGAATGAGACGCCTATTGCTGTAATGAGGGCAGATATCCTACTTGCGTTTCTTAACGGTTTATAGGCAATTCTATCTATTAGTACTCCAACTATTGCCGTTGCAAACATTGATAGCAGGAATGCAGCCCACCACGGCAAGAACATCATGGCAACACCTACAAAGGCGAAATACATTCCTACCATCATGACATCTCCATGGGCAAAGTTGATAAGTCTAATAACACCATAAACCATTGTGTAGCCTATTGCCACAAGCCCATAAAGACTACCAAGAGATATCCCGTTTACCAGTTGTTGAAGAATAATTGTTGAGTTCATTTCCACCACTCTCTTCTTTTAAAAAATTAAAGGCGGGATTGCTCCCGCCCGTTGTTTTTTTAAGGATTAACCGTTGTTACATATACAAACTTGCCGCCTTCAACCTTTCTGATAACTGCACTCTTAATGGCGTTTCCTGCTTTAGGATCGATTGTGATAACACCTGTTACGCCCTCAAATTTCTTTGTGTGCCTGATCTGATAGTTTATCTTATCTGGTGTAGCTTTGCAGCCACCAGCGTTGTCTATAGCATTAACAAGCACGAAGTATGCATCAGCACCTAAAGCAGCCATAGCATCTGGATCTTCTTTATATTTCTCTTTGAACAGCTTTAAGAATTTCTTTGAAAGCGGAGTAGCTGCAGCATGTGGATCGTAATGGGTTGTGAATGTAACGCCTTCTACTGCCTTACCGCCTATTTTAATAAGAGCATCAGCCTCAGCGCCATCTCCAGCCATTATTGTCTGTTTTAGGCCGTACTGCCTAGCCTGGCGTGCAAATAGAGATATTTCTTGATAATAAGATGGCATGTAGATGATATCTGGGTTTTTGGATTTTATATCTGCTATCTGAGCTGAATAATCCTGGTCTGTTGACTGGAAGAACTCAACACCTAGTATTTTGCCACCCAATTTTTTAAATGCTTTCATGAATGAATGTGCAAGACCAACAGAGTAATCCTGATCCTTTTCTATCATTACAACAGCCGTTTTTGCATGCAGGTTGTTGTAAGCATACTTTGCACCGACCGTACCCTGGAATGGGTCGATAAAACAAACCCTTGAGATATACTTTTTATCCTTTGTTACCAGCGGGTTTGTGGCTGATGATGTAAGCATAGGAATCTTGTTTTTCTCTGCAATTGGTGCGCCTGCCAATGTGTTACTACTTGCAATTGCACCAATGATAGCAACTACGTGGTTGTCTGTAATGAGCTTACTTACGGCGTTTGCCGTTTCCACTTTATCTCCTTTGTTGTCAAGGAGAATAGGATGTATTACGCATCCATCTTTAGTCTTTGGCTGTAATGACTCAGCCAGTTTTAAACCCTTCCAAGCACTTTGACCAAATGCTGCAATCAAGCCTGTCATTGGCCATACAACACCGACTTTGATTTCCTTAGCAAAGCTTGCATTTGCCAAGAAGACCAAACCAACCAAAACTGCTACAAACGAGCTTAACAATCGCTTCATAGCCCACCTCCTAAAAAATATTGCTATGCTCCTTATAATGTATAAAGAAAATGTTGTCAAGATAATAAACTTTGTTTTTTAGTTTAAAAAAATGAACAAAATAGAGTACGTTTAATAAATAAAACTATATAATATCAATATTTAGTTGAGCAAATAAGCATATCTTAATTTTCCAAACTATCGTACAACCTTTAAGTGAAATAGTATAGATGTTAATAATCGACTTAAGATTGTTAAATTACTTAATACTTAAAATACCTATACTTTGACAATATATCCATTATTATCTATACTATAAAAAAAATCATCTATACAAGGGGGGAGTGTATGCGTATCAAGAAGTTGTTGTGCGCTAATAGGGGGGAGATAGCCATCAGAGTGTTTAGGGCAGCGACCGAGTTGGGTATTAAAACCGTAGCCGTTTATTCTGAAGAGGATAAGTATTCCCTACACCGCTACAAAGCCGATGAGGCTTATCTTATAGGTAAGGGGCTAGACCCTGTTGCAGCTTATTTAAACATCGATGAAATAATAGATTTGGCTTTGAGAAAAGGCGTTGATGCTATACACCCAGGTTATGGATTTTTATCTGAATCAGCAGAATTTGCAAGGAGATGTCAAGAGGCGGGAATTATTTTTATTGGTCCTAAGCCTGAGGTCGTTGAGCTATTTGGCGATAAACTCATATCGAAACAGGTGGCCAAAAAGTGTGGAGTTCCAGTTGTTGAAGGTAGTGATAAGAATATAGCTTCAATTGATGAGGCTAAAGAATTTGCAAAATCCATAGGCTACCCTGTTATGTTAAAAGCGACAGCGGGAGGAGGTGGAAGGGGTATAAGGATAGTTTTTAATGACAAAGATATAGAAGATAATTTCGATAGCTTGAGGCGCGAGGCCTTAAACTCTTTTGGTAGAGATGATGTAATAATGGAGAAATATTTACCCGCACCCAAGCACATAGAAGTTCAAATACTTGCGGATAATCACGGTAATATAGTCCATCTTTATGAGAGAAACTGCTCAATCCAAAGAAGACACCAGAAGATGATAGAAATAGCACCATCCCCTTCTGTGCCTGGGAGTGTTCTTGAAGCTCTATATGATGCGTCCTTAAAAATAGCGGCAGAGACTGGCATAACAAGTGCAGCAACTATAGAATTTTTGGTTCAGGATAGGGATTTCTACTTCTTGGAAGTTAATCCTCGCATTCAAGTTGAGCATACAATAACGGAGCTTATTACAGGCATAGACTTACTCCAGAGCCAGATTTTGATAGCCGAGGGCAAAAAATTAAACGACAAAGAAATAGGAATTTACTCCCAAAGCAGTATAAAAAAATTAGGATATGCGATTCAATGTAGAATAACTACAGAAGACCCTCAAAACGACTTTATGCCCGATACAGGCGAAATACAGGTTTACAGAAGCCCTGCTGGTTTCGGTGTTAGGTTAGATGCAGGAAGCGCCTATGCAGGTGCTAAGATTTCGCCCTATTACGATTCCTTGTTGGTTAAGGTTTCCACCTGGGCTTTGACATTTGAGCATGCGGCCAAGAAAATGCACAGGGTGTTGAAAGAGTTTAGAATAAGGGGTGTAAAGACCAATATTCAGTTTTTAGAGAATGTTATTACGCATAAGAAGTTTTTGAATACGGACTTTGACGTTAATTTTGTTGACAACACCAAAGAGTTGTACAGGTTTCCCAAACGTAGGGATAGAGCCACGAAGGTTTTGAAGTTTTTGGCAAACAATATAGTAAATAATCCATCCAATGCTGTAATTGACGATAAGATTGTTTTGCCGGTTGTACCCATTTATAAGGAAAAATTTGGAGTTAAAGTTCCCAGAGGATGGAAGAATGTTTTGGATGATGAGGGGGTTGAAGGCGTACTGAAAAAGATTTCTGAATCAAAAAGGGTTCTGGTAACCGACACAACCCTCAGGGATGCTCATCAATCCCTTCTTGCAACAAGAGTTAGAACTAAAGATATGCTCAATGTTGCAGATTTATACACATACCATCTAAATAATTTATTTTCACTTGAAATGTGGGGTGGTGCAACCTTTGATGTGGCTTATAGGTTTTTAAAGGAATCTCCATGGGATAGGCTAAGAAAGTTAAGGAAAAAAATCCCCAACATACTCTTTCAAATGCTACTCAGAGCATCGAACGCCGTAGGATATACCAACTACCCGGATAATGTGGTGAGAGAATTTATAAGTGCAGCATCGGATAATGGTATAGACGTATTTAGGATTTTTGACTGTTTTAACTGGGTTGAGCAGCTTAAGCCTGCGATGGATGAAGTTAAAAAGTGTGGCAAAATTTGTGAGGCGGCCATTAGCTATACTGGTGATGTATTGGATAAATCGAAAACTAAATATACGCTCGATTATTATGTAAATCTTGCAAAGCAGCTAAAAGAGGCTGGCGCAGATATCATAGCTATTAAGGATATGGCTGGCCTTGTTAAGCCTTATGCGGCTAAGGTTTTGGTTGAGGCTATAAAAGCTGAAACAAACCTTCCTGTGCATTTTCATACCCACGATACCAGTGGAAATGGTGAGGCATCTGTGTTAATGGCTATAGAGGCCGGTGCTGATATAGTTGATTTAGCCATGAGCTCTATGGCGAGCCTAACCAGTCAGCCCAGTTTGAATTCTATTCTGGCGGTTTTGGAACCCACAGATAAGGCTTTGAATATTGATAAAGATGTAGCGCAGGAGGTTGCAAATTACTTTGAGAAGGTTAGAAAATATTACTTTCCGTTTGAAAGTGGCCTAAAAGCTCCAACAGCTGAGGTTTATGAGCATGAGATACCGGGTGGTCAATACTCAAACCTTATTGTTCAGGTTGAAAGCCTTGGATTGATAGATAAGTGGGAAGATATAAAAAAGATGTATAAAAAGGTTAATGATATGTTGGGAGATTTGATTAAGGTTACTCCATCTTCTAAGGTTGTGGGTGATTTGGCTTTATTTATGGTTCAAAATAATTTAGAGCCAGAGGATCTTTATAGGAAGGGTGATAATCTATCATTTCCTGATTCTGTTGTTAGTTTTTTTAAGGGTATGCTGGGCCAGCCCTATGGCGGATTCCCCGAAAAACTTGCAAAGATCGTTCTAAAAGGTGAAAAACCGATCAAGGAAAGACCCGGGAAGCTACTTGGAGATTATGATTTTGATGAAGCACATAAAGAGTTAAAGGCCAAATTTAAAAGGGAATTTAACAAAGAGGAGCTTATAAGTTATGCCCTTTATCCAAAGGTGTTTACCGATTATGTTGAATTTGTAAACGAATATGGGGATGCTTCTATTTTTGATACAAGGACATTTTTCTATCCGCTAAATACGCAAGATGAGATAGAGGTTGAAATAGAGGAGGGTAAAACACTTTTTGTTAAATATATCAGCATGGCTGAGCCAGATAAGAAAGGCTTTAGAAAGGTGCTTTTTGAACTTAACGGACAAACAAGGAGTGTGAATATAAAAGACAACAAGATTGCAGCAGCCATAAAGAGCAATGTTAAAGGTAACCTTGATGACCCCAAAGATATATGTGCAATGATGCCGGGCAAGATAGTTAAAATCAATGTCGAGGAAGGTAATAGGGTCAAAAAGGATGATGTTATTGTTATTACAGAAGCAATGAAGATGGAGACAAAGATAAAAGTAGCAACAGACGGAGTTGTGGCAAAGGTCTATTTATCCGAAGGTGATACGATCGAGGCGGGCGATTTAATCGTCAGACTTAAATAACTTACCAAATTCAGCCGGGTTATTTGCCCGGCTTTTTCAATATTAAACATATGCTTAAAAGCCGTTGAAAATTGCACTGTTTTGATACATACTTAACATAAATAAATTAAAAAAGGGTGGTGGGCATGGGTGGAGAGGATGGTTTAAAAGAGGTAGAGTTTTTTCAGAATTTAGGCGTTGACCCTCAAAAGGGTTTATCTCAAGAGGAGGCAGAAAATAGGCTAAAAAAATATGGTTTAAACCAACTGGAAGAAAAAGAGGAAACATTATTTAAGAGGATTGCAAAGAGGTTTATAGGCCCCATTCCTTTTATGATTGAAACCGCTGCAATTCTATCCCTGGCTGTTGGTAGAATGAGTGATTTTTCCATTATTATGGCTATGTTGCTTGTTAATGCTTTCGTTGATTTCTATCAGGAATCCAAAGCTTTAAATGCTATAAAGGTTTTAAAGCAAAAGCTTGCTAAAAGGGCGCTGGTTTTAAGGGATGGTAAGTGGTCAGAAGTAGATGCAAAATATTTAGTTTTGGGGGATGTTGTCAAACTAAAAATAGGCGATATTGTGCCTGCGGATGTTAGGCTTATTGGTGGTGGCGGTTTTTTGTTGGTTGATCAGTCTGCCTTAACGGGTGAGTCTTTACCCGTTGAGAAATCTAAAGGTGATGAGGTCTATGCTAATTCTATTATAAAGCAGGGTGAAATGATAGGCGTTGTTGTGGCAACAGCCAAGAACACTTATTTTGGTACTACTGTTAGCCTTGTGGCAAAGGCAGAGAGGGAAGAAAAGAGTCATTTTCAGAAAATGGTAATAAAGGTAGGTGACTTTTTAATAGCTTTAACAATAGTCATGATAATTTTTATATTAGCTGTGGGTATTTTAAGGCATGAGCCATTTATTGACCTTTTAACATTTTCGTTAGTTTTGACTATATCAGCTATACCTGTTGCAATGCCTGCTGTGCTTACCGTAACCATGGCTATAGGTGCTGTTAGTTTAGCAAAAAAACAAGCTGTTGTGAGCAGGCTTGCAGCAATTGAAGAACTTGCTGGCATGGATGTGCTTTGTGTTGATAAAACCGGTACACTAACCCAGAACAGAATGACAATAGCCGAGCCATTTGCGGCGGCTGGCTATTCAGTTGATGATTTGATGATTTATGCCGCACTTGCAAGTAAAAAAGAGAACAATGACCCAATAGAGGCGCCTATATTCGAATATATAGAGAATAAAAAGATTGAGGATAAGTTAAAAGGTCACGCTTTATTGGATTTTCAACCCTTTGATCCCAAAAGCAAGAGGACTGAAGCCAAATTAAAAACCGATAAGGGAATTATAATTGTCTCAAAAGGTGCACCTCAGGTGATTTTAAAGCTTTCAGATTTAGAAAAGGATGATGTGGATAAACTAAGTGGCGTTGTGTCTGAGTTTGCATCCAAGGGTTTTCGCAGCTTAGGTGTTGCTTATAAAAATGAAGGTGAAGAGAAATTTAGGTTCGTTGGGATTATACCGCTCTACGATCCACCAAAGGAAGATGCAAAACAGGCCATAGAAGAGGCCAAAGCAAAAGGCGTCGATGTTAAAATGATAACGGGTGATAATAGAGCTATAGCCAAATATATAGCATCGATTTTAGGTATAGGTGAGAAGATTGAGGATATAAGAGAACTCAAAGGTGAAAGTATTGAGGAGTATTTGGTTCTTGCTAAAATTATAACAAAAACGCTTGCAAAAAAACTTAAGCCTGATTTCAGTGAAACTCAAATAAATGATATGGCCGAGGATATAATTTCTAAGGTTAAAGAGGAGCTTTTAAGCACTGAGCTTGCCAAGGGTGTGGTTAAAAGGCATGAATCTGAGATTATAAAGATAATAGAGCAGGCAAACGGCTTTGCCGAGGTTTATCCTGAAGATAAGTATTTTGTGATAGAGAAACTCCAAAAGGCAGACCATATTGTAGGTATGACAGGTGATGGTGTAAATGATGCTCCAGCTTTAAAAAAAGCCGATGCTGGAATAGCTGTTAGTAGATCTACAGATGCAGCAAGGGCTGCCGCTGATATAGTGCTTCTAAACAGTGGCATAAGGATTATTGTGGATGCTATCAACGAAGCAAGGGTAATTTTTGAGCGGATGAAGAGCTATGCCACATTTAGAATCGCAGAAACAATAAGAATAATCATATTTATGACGCTCTCGATAGTGCTTTTTAACTTTTATCCAATTACAGCTATAATGATAGTTGTTTTAGCCTTGCTTAACGATATACCGATCTTAACAATAGCCTACGACAATACCAGGATAAGCCAGACACCAGTTAGGTGGGATATGCGAGAGGTTTTAGTCTTATCAAGCTGGCTTGGTGTTGCAGGTGTTTTGTCTTCGTTTGCCTTATTTGTTTATTTGATGAAATATATGCATCTGCCACTTGAATTTGTGCAGTCTGTATTTTTTGCAAAGCTCGTTATAGCAGGGCATGGGACAATCTATAATACGCGTATAAGCGATTGGTTTTTTAAAAAACCGTATCCATCCCTGACGTTGTTTTTAGCGACGTTTTCCAGTAGAGTTGCTGGAACAATCATAGCTGTTTACGGGTTTGGTCTTATGGAACCTATTGGGTGGAAATGGGCAATAGCTATGTGGATATATGCCCTGGCGTGGTTTGTTTTTAATGATGCAGTTAAGATGGCTGTTTTGGCCTACTACAGGAAACGCCTTGCTATTTCAGTGCTATAGACGATGATAGAGCTTAGAAATGTATCCAATCACATCTTAAAGAATATAGATTTAGAAATAAAAAGAGGGGAATTATTCGTCTTGCTTGGACCTAATGGTGCTGGTAAAACCACTCTTCTTGATGTTATAGCCGGTATAACTCCTTATGAAGGAGATGTTTTTATAGATGAAAAGAATATGAAAGGGGTATTACCGGAGGATAGGGACATAGGTTATGTGTTTCAAGGCTTATTTTTATTTCCCCACATGAATGTTTATGAGAATGTAGTTTTTCCTCTAAAGCTTAAAGCTAAAAAACGCTTGAAAGAAAGACTTGATGAGCTTATAGAAATGTTTGAGCTTGGTGGTATTATAAATAGAATGCCAAATCAATTAAGTGGTGGTGAGGCTCAGAGGGTAGCTTTGGCCAGGGCTTTGGCTGTTGAACCTAAAATTCTGCTTATGGATGAGCCTTTTAGTAAACTTGATACAGAGACATCACATAAATTGAGGCTGGAGCTTAAGAGGTTGCACAAAAAACTTTCTATAACCGCACTATTTGTTACTCATAATAAGGATGAGGCTAATTTTTTGGCAGATAGAATATGTTTTATAAAAAATGGTGAGATAGACGGTTTTGGTTAAAGGCTAATTTACAATGCCTACCTTGAAATCCTTAAATTAAATTAACTATCCAATTTTACATAAAGATTTAATATTGACACTTTACCTCTTTTGAGTATACAATTAGGCGGCTGAATTGAACCAAGAAAACAAATTAATTTTTTAGGAGGTAGAGTTATGTTAGCTAACGCCAAGATTAGTATTATAGGTGCAGGTCAGGTTGGTGGCACCACTATGTTGAGGATTGCCGAGAAGGAGCTTGCAAAGACAGTTGTTTTGCTTGATATCGTTGAGGGTTTGCCTCAAGGTAAGGCATTGGATGAAATGGAAGCAGCACCAATTGAAGGTTTTGATACAGAAATTATAGGAACTAATGATTAC
This sequence comes from Hippea maritima DSM 10411, assembly GCF_000194135.1. GTDB lineage: Bacteria > Campylobacterota_A > Desulfurellia > Desulfurellales > Hippeaceae > Hippea > Hippea maritima. The sequence continues at coordinate 135,586 of NC_015318.1, forward strand.
AAAGATACTGAAAACTCCGATATCGTTATCATCACATCCGGAATGCCAAGAAAGCCTGGCATGAGTAGGGATGATCTTCTTACTACAAATGTCAAGATAATGAAAGATGTTGCAGCAAATGTTGCAAAATATTCACCAAACGCTATTGTTATCGTTGTTGCTAATCCACTCGATGCTATGGTTTATGCCGCTAAAAAGGTTGGTGGCTTTGCAGATAATAAGTTGATGGGTCAGGCAGGTTGTTTGGATTCAACAAGATTTGCAAGATTCATCGCATGGGAAGCTAAATGCTCCGTTAAAGCTGTCCAGGCTATGACATTAGGTGGCCATGGCGATGATATGGTTCCATTGACAAGGTATTCCACAGTTAGAGGTGTACCTATAACAGAGATCTTTGACAAAGAGACAATCGAAAGGCTTGTCGAGAGAACAAGAAAAGGCGGTGGTGAAATTGTATCACTCTTAAAGACCGGTTCTGCATTCTATGCAACAGCTTCTGCAGTTGTTCAGATGGTTGAGGCCATCGTAAAGGATACAAAGGATGTATTGCCATGCGCCGTTAAGACACAGGGTAAATACGGGCTTGATCCTGATCTGTTTGTTGGGTTACCAACAAGATTGGGTCAGAACGGTGTTGAAGAAGTTGTTGAGCTTAAGCTTAATGATGAGGAGCTTGCTGCGCTTAAGGCATCTGCTGATCACGTAAAAGATCTCTGCAATAGGATTGAAGAGCTCAAACTTTTATAAAATAAAAAACCGAAAGGGAGCCAAAATGGCTGAAGTAAGAAGTGTAAGCGTAAAGGATATTGAAGAGGCCGTCTATAAGCTTGCCTTAGAGGCGGCCTATCATATACCTGAGGATGTTTTGGAGGCTGAGAAGAAGGCCTACGAGAAAGAAAAATCCCCTGTTGCAAAACAGGTGCTTGAAACGATTTTCCAGAATATTGAGGTTTCCTCAAAAGAGGAATTTCCTCTGTGTCAAGATACAGGATTGGCTGTTATATTCTTAGAAGTTGGCCAAGATGTTCATTTTACAGACGGTTATGTAGTTGATGCTATAAACAAGGGCGTTGAAAGGGCATACAAGGACGGCTATCTAAGAAAATCCACCTGCCATCCGCTGACAAGGGAGAATTACGGAAATAACCTACCAACCGTTGTACATACTTTTGTTGTGCCAGGCAACAAGGTAAAGATTATCTTTGATGCCAAGGGCGGTGGTAGTGAATCCATGAGTAAGGTTCAGATGCTAAAACCGGCCGACGGAAGAGATGGAATCATCCAGACTGTTGTTGATTGGGTAATACAGGCAGGGCCCAACCCATGTCCACCTGTTATAGTGGGTGTGGGAATAGGTGGTGATTTTGAAAGGGCTGCTGTAATGGCAAAGCATGCAACTTTGAGACATGTAGGCAAACCCAGTGATGATCCGGTATTGGCTGAGATGGAGCAGGAGATCTTAGAAAAAGTTAACAACTCAGGAATAGGTCCTGCAGGTCTTGGCGGTTTGACCACCTGCTTGGGTGTTCATATTGAAATGGAGCCTTGCCACATAGCCACGCTGCCTTTGGGTATTAACATAGCTTGCCATGTTAACAGGCACAAAGAAATAGAGCTTTAAAGGAGTCAGGTATGGCAGAGTATAAATTAAAGACACCTTTAACCGATGAGGATATAATTCAGTTAAAGGCCGGTGATAAGGTATATTTGTCTGGTGTTTTGTATACGGCAAGGGATGCAGCCCATATGAGAATGGTCAAGGCTTTGGATGAGGGTAAAGAGCTACCTTTCGATATAAAGGGTCAGGTAATCTATTATGTTGGTCCATCTCCTGCAAGGCCTGGTAAACCTATAGGTTCTGCTGGCCCAACAACCAGCTACAGAATGAACCCGTTTGCACCTAGGCTCATATCATTGGGTCAGAAAGGTATGATTGGCAAGGGCAAAATGAGTGATGAGGTTAAGCAGGCCTGCATAAAATATAAGGCTTGCTACTTTGTTTCTATAGGCGGTGCAGCTGCTGTTGTGGGAAGCGCCGTTAAAGAGGCAGAGATTATTGCATATCCTGAGCTTGGACCTGAGGCAGTAAGAAGGCTTGTTGTTGAGGGTATGCCTCTATTTGTTTGCTATGATGCACACGGCAACGACCTTTATGAGACGGCCAAGAAGGAGTGGGCAAATAAATATAGTTTGGGTTAATTAATTAAGTTGCAAGGGGCAGTTAATGTTAATTATTGTTAGCTGCCCCTTAATTTTACTAAGTCTTGACAAATAGTTAGGCTTGTGATATTTAGAAGAAAAATTTTTGGAAAGGAGGTCAGAGGTTGCACTAAAGGTGCAGCCGAGGAAGGCTATGGATTGGTATAGAGGTCGTCCGCATCATATTTCTTATAAGTGGCATGAGGGTTTTGTGGCTTGGATTTTCCATAGGATTACTGGTTTATTGTTAATTCTTTATTTATTCTTACATGAATGGGTAATTTCAACACTCCAGAATCCTCAGGGCTTTACTAAAGCTATGGCTGCTTTGGAGAATCCATTGTTTAAGTTATTAGAGGTTGGTTTGTGGCTTGTTGCTTCTTATCATGCTATCAACGGTTTGAGGGTTGTATTGGTTAACTTTGCTGGAGCTGCAGAGAGAGAGAATTACCAAGGTAATGTGTGGATTTTCTGGGTAATCTTTGCCATCGTGTTTGTAGCTGGCGCTATTCCTATGCTTATGAAGCTGTAATTAAGGAGGTTTAATAAATGGAGTATATGAGAGGTTTCATAGATAGGTATCAAGGAAGCGGTAAAGGTGGCGATTTAAGCTGGCTGCTTCAAAGGGTATCTGGTGTTGCTTTGCTGGTTCTTTTATTGGGACACTTTTTCATAGAGCACTTTGTTGGAGGTCCTTTGGATTATCAACATGTTGCAGCAAGACTTGCTTCCCCTCTATGGAAGGTATTTGATCTAACTTTCGTTGTATTTGCTCTTTATCACGGAATAAATGGTATATTTATGAACATTGAAGATTATGTTCACTCAGGCTGGAGGGTATTCTGGAAAGGATTCTTCTGGGTAGTGGGTATAATTTATCTTGTTTTAGCAGCGATAACAATACTACCATTTAAGGGTTAAATAAAGGAGGCTTTTAGTTATGGCAAACATAGATGTAAGATTGGAAGAGTTTGATGTTGTAATAGTGGGTGCTGGTGGCGCTGGTTTGGCTGCAGCTGTTCAGACGGGCTTGGCCAAGCTTAAAACAGCCGTCATCTCGGAAGTTTTCCCAACCAGATCCCACACAGTTTCAGCACAGGGTGGTATTAATGCTGCTTTGGCAAACATGGATGAGGATTATTGGATTTGGCACATGTATGACACTGTAAAAGGTTCTGACTACATCGGAGATCAGGATGCCATTGAGTTCTTTACAAAGAACGCACCCAAGACAATTATTGAGCTTGAACATTGGGGAATGCCTTTCTCTAGGATTGAGAATGGTAAGATTTACCAAAGGGCATTTGGTGGTCAGACAAGGAATTTCGGTGAGTCTATTGCTCATAGGGCTTGTGCAGTTGCCGATAGATCGGGCCATGCTATTCTTCACACCCTCTTTGAGAGAACTTTAAGACCGGATATTTCGCCGTATGTAAGTTATTATTCTGAGTACTATCTGTTAAAACTTATTGTTGACCCTGAAACGAAAAAGCCCATGGCTGTTGTTGCTTGGGATATGGTTAATGGTGGCGTTCATATATTCTTTGCATACGCTATAATTTTTGCAACGGGTGGCAATACAAGAAACTTTAGAACAAATACGAATGCGCATATTAATACCGGTAGGGGTTGGTATGTTTGTGCTAAAGCCGGAATTCCTATAAAGGATCCTGAGTTTGTTCAGTTCCACCCAACGGGAATTTATGGCGTTGGTAACTTGATTACCGAAGGTGTCCGCGGCGAGGGTGGATATTTGATAAACGCCAACGGTGAAAGATTTATGAAAAAGTACGCTCCACACGTTCTTGATTTAGCCTCCCGCGATGTTGTTTCCAGGGGTATGGCTCAAGAAATAAGAGAAGGTCGTGGTGTAGGTCCAAAGAAAGACCATATTCTTTTGAAACTTGACCACCTTGGTAAAGATTTCATTATGGATAAATTGCCTGGAATTTGGGAGCTTGCATATAAATTTGTCGGTGTTGACTGTACAAAAGATCCTATTCCTGTTCAACCTACAGCTCATTATCATATGGGTGGAATTCCAACCAATATACACGGTCAGGTTGTTACTTGGGATGGCGATAAGGAAGTTCCAATTCCAGGATTGTATGGAGCTGGTGAGTGTGCATGCCCATCTTTGCATGGAGCTAATAGGCTTGGCTGTAACTCTCTATTAGATCTTGTTATTACTGGAAAAGAGGCTGGTAGACATGCCGCTGAATGGATTGCCACAGAGCGCCCAATTTTCCCATATCCAGCAGAGGATTACATTGCGGATAAGTATGCTAAAGATGTAATGGATCAGTTGAATACATTGTTCGATGGTCCTGCTGGCAGTGTTAAGATGGATGAGATTTGGGAAGATCTAAGGGATACAATGCAGCACAATATGTCAGTTTTCAGAATAGAAGAAGGAATAAAGAAGCAGCTTGAATTGCTGGATCAGTATGAAGAAAAATTCAAGAATGTAGGTTTAACAGATAAAAGTAAGGTATTCAATACAGAACTTATAGAATACTTCGACCTTGAGTCTCTATTGCTTGTTTCCAAATTAGAAACTGTTGCAGCTTATGAAAGGAAAGAGAGTAGAGGTGCTCATTATAGGGACGATTATCCAGAAAGGGATGACAAGAACTATCTGTCGCACACGGCTGCTTATCTGAAAGAGGATGGAAGTGTAGAAATACAGTATAAGCCGGTAAGGATGAAGCCTTTGACAGCTCCAACCTTCCAACCCAAAAAGAGAGTTTATTAAAAAGGGGGAGAACAGATGGCTTTAGAAATTGGAGATAAAGTAATATTTAAGATTTTCAGATATGACCCAGAGAAAGATAAGGCTCCCTACTTTAAGGACTATGAGGTTACCATCACCAGAAAGGGTATGATGGTTCTGGATGGCTTGAACCAGATAAAATGGGAGCAGGATCCTACTCTTACATACAGAAGGAGCTGCCGTGAAGGTGTTTGCGGCTCTGATGGTATGAATATAAACGGTATGAATACCGTTTCTTGTATGTCCCATATAGAAGATTATAACTCTGATGTTCTTGTTATAAAACCCCTGCCGGGTTTTCCTGTAATTAAAGATTTGGTATGCGATTTTGAGGATTTCTTTAATAAATACTATGCAGTTAAACCTTATCTTGTTGAGAAATATCCGCCTCCAGGAAGAGAGAGACTTCAGAGCATAGAAGATAGAAATAAATTGAATGGATTGTATGAGTGTATACTCTGTGGATGCTGTACAAGTTCTTGTCCGTCTTATTGGGCAGATCCAGATTATTTAGGACCTTCAGCATTACTTAATGCAGCAAGGTTTGTTGTAGATACAAGGGATGAAGGTTCTGATGAGAGATTAGATATAGTGAACAACATACATGGAGTTTGGAGATGCCATACAATACTTAACTGTATACATGCATGTCCAAAAGAGCTCAATCCTACAAAGGCTATTGCATCACTTCAGAAAGAGATTCTCAAGAGGAAATACTAAAAAACACAGGAGGGGTTGTCCCCTCCTTTTTTATTTTATCGTTTCTTTTACCGTTGAGATTATCCTGCCTTTGCCCACAAGGGTGGTGATTGTTTGACCTTTTTTTATATTCTCAACAGAAAGTATAGGTTTTTTATTCTCATCAAACGTTATAGAGTAGCCTCTTTTTAATATATTTTTCGGATTTAGGTTGTTGAGCCTGGATTTTTCCATCTTGATTATAGATAATTTGTGATTTAAGATTTGCCTGGAGTTTCTGTTGATGGCTTTGTTTAAGAAAACTATTTTTTGGTTGAACAGGTTTATTTTTTCAGATAGGCTGTATTCTGCTATAATTCTTGAGTATCTGTTTAGTTGATTTCTCTTTTGATGTATTAAGGAATTTAGAAATTGAGGAAGGCTTTCTTTTAGGTGGTTTATCTTCTGCTTCGTTAGTTTTATTTTTTCAGATGGATTGTTCTTATAAATTACCTCTTTAAGAAGGAGCATTCTTTTCTCTTTGGTTTTTAATAAATGTAGTATGTTTGATGAAATATTTTCTGCGATTTTGTCTATGTGCATTGTATGGTTTACTATAATGCTGTTTACTCTTAAATAGTGGCTCTTTGGTGAGAATAGTTTTAGTTTTTCCTTTTTTGCTGATATTGTGTGGTTTATTGATGTGTCGAGTATGCGTTTTAGGTTGTATAGATTCTCCCTTGCCTTGAATTGCCAGTTTGTCAAAACCTCAGCAGCTGCTGATGGTGTTTCAACCCTTAAGTCGGCAACCATATCGCACAGCGTTATATCTATCTGATGACCGATAGCGCTGATCGTGGGAAATTTAATGTTAAACAGATTTTCAGCTATCTCCTTATCGTTAAATACCCATAGATCCTCAGATGAGCCACCGCCACGTGAGATGACAACAACATCCACACTCTCCTTTATGGAATTTATCTGTCTTATTGCAGTTAATATACTTCTTTTTGCGGATTCACCCTGGACTGTTATAGGATAGATCAAAAGCTCTGTATCAAAACCCCTTCTTTTTATGATGTTTATAATATCCCTTACAGCAGCACCCGTTGTGCTTGTTAGAAGAACAATCCTTTTGGGATTGTATGGAATAGGCCTTTTTCTTGAAAAATAGCCTTTGGCTTTAAGCTCCTCCTTTGCCTTCTGGAATTCTATAAATTTATCCCCTATGCCTGCATCCTGGAAGTATTCAACTATGAGTCTGTATTCGCCGCTGGGCGGATAGATGCTTAAAGAACCAAATGCAAGGATCTGTTTTCCATCTTGTGGCAGTTTCTTTAGTTTTTTTAATGTGCTTTTGAATATCAAGCATTTCAGGGAGGCCTTGTCTTTTTCTTTGAGTGTAAAATACAGATGACCTGTGCTGGATGGCCGGGCTGAATCCACCTCACCCTCAACCCATATGTTGTGGAAGTTTCCCTCAACGATCTCCTTTATCAGATTGGTTATCTGGCTTACTGTATATCTTTCAGCTGACATGCTTTATATTTTTTAGAGATTCCTTTATGAGGTCTTCTATAGTTATGTTAGGTTTGTTTCTGTAAATTTCATTAACAATTTTTGAAGCGTCAGACTGAGAGAAGCCTAAGCCCTGTAAAGTTGTAATAGCATCATCAACGATGGGTGGATTATCGGTTTTTGGGATCTTTGATGAAAATTCGACGATTATTGATATGGCTGTTTTTTTGCCAATTCCTGGGATTTTTGTTAAAAGCTCCTTGTTTTGCTCTTCAATTGCTCTATAGAATTGTTCTATGGAAATATTGGAGAGAATAGATATGGCCGTTTGTGCGCCTATCTTTGATATCTTGCGCAGGCTGTTGAACAGGTTTTTTTCCTCTTTTGTTGAAAAGCCGTATAATTTTAGGCTTTTTTCACCAATTACAAGTTCACATAACAGGGTACACTCCTCTCCTATCTCGGGTAACTTATTGAATGTAGAAAGTGGAATAGATATATCAAGCATCAAGCCGTTTACATCAATCACAGCTTTTAGGTTAGTTTTGTCTACAAGGGTTCCTCTTACTGCCTCTAACATTAGATTATATCTACCCTTATCTTATCCCAGCTTTTACACTTTGGACACCTGAAAAACAGCTTACCCGCAGAATGGCCACAATTGGTGCATGTGTATCTTATGGGATACACTATCTGTTTTGATGTAAATATCTTCAAAAACTTTGGCGTATGCTCCTTTTCTATTTCTGCTAATCTTTTTAGTATAAATGGACTCTTTATACCTTTCTTTAAAAGGGTTTTGTAAAGAGATGTTGCCTTTTGGTCTTTTTGGAGCTTTAGAAAGGCCTCGGCAGAAAAAAACAAAATAAATACATTATCTGGAAATCTATTTAGAATATCTTTAAGCTTGTTTTCTAAAATAGCGTCATCTTGAATTCTATTTAATGCCAAATCGCAAAACTCCGGTTTTGTTATGCATACCTTTTCCCATAAATCGTATGCCTTTTCTAACTTACCGTATTGAAAATATATATCACCCAAATGTAATAGTGCGTCTATACAGCTTTTATGTTCTTTTAATGCCTTCTCAAAGTTCTTTTTGGCCTCTTCTAAATTGCCCTCTTTGAGCTTGTCTTTGCCGAGTTCAGTATATAAGTGGGCTACTGTGTGTTTATCTACTCCATCAAAACGCTTATGCCACACGAGTGCATTTTCCCAGTCTTTTGAATCCTCGTAAACCTCGTAAAGTAACCTCTTTGCCAAATTGTTTTTTGGGTTTATTGAGAGTGCGTCTTTGAAGTATTTTTTAGCCCTATCGTACAAACCGGCCTTTTTGTAGTCTATGCCTATGTTTAAGTATATTTCTAATTTTTTATCTTTTCCTAAATTTGCCCGGGCAAGGAGACTTTTATGAATTATCAAAGCTCTATTTATTTCGCCTTTTTTTCTGAACAAATTTCCTATGCTTAAATATATATCTATCATGTCTGGGTCTAGTTTGGCTGTGTCTGTAAGTTCTTTTATTGCTTTATCTGTCTCATCTTCTATAATATAGTTAATTCCCTTCATGTAGCTTTCCAATTTTTTCTTATCTATATTCTCTTTTTTCTGCTTGCCTAGCATCCATAGGTAAGAAACCAAAACACCCATAAGGAAAACTATAAAAAGTACCGCTATCTCTTGAGCTGTTATTGTAGAAAATAGGTTACCTAAATTTATATTCATATCTTTACTCTTTTGTTATAGTTAATTGTCTTAATTGGGCTATTTCTTCTTTTAGTGATTTTATTTCTTTATCCTTTCTTTTTAGCTCTCTTTTTATCGATAGCTCATCGACAAACATGAAAAACCACCCTATAAAGATGCCTATAAATACCGATATAAACACAACTAACCATAAAGGCATATTTTCAAACTTTATACCTAAATAACTAACATTTACGCTTTGTGTATTGTAAACCACAAATAGCCCCAAAACAGCTAGGATTACAACAGTTAAAATTATACGTAGTGCGTTCATCGCATAACCTCTTTCAATTTATTATAGGTTTCTTTTAGTGCCTCCGATATTACTTTGGTATCTGATACAGTCGACATAAAGTTTGTGTCGCCACTCCATCTGGGAACTATGTGTATATGAATATGATCATCTATTCCAGCTCCTGCAGGCCTACCTAAATTCATTCCCAGATTAAAACCATCAGGTTTCATTACTTTATTTATTACTTCAATTCCTTTATTTACAAGCTCAAACATCTCTGCTTGTTCTTCCCTTGTGAGCTTTAGAGGACTGTCTATGTGTCTGTTAGGTACAACCATTAAATGCCCAGCATTGTATGGATATAAATTCATAATAATGAAAGATAAATTCGCTCTATAAAGAACAAGCCTTTCTTCATCGTTATCAGAATTCAGGGCATTACAGAATACGCACCCATCTTCCTTTTTATCCGAAAGAATATATCCAATTCTCCAGGGGGCCCATAATTTTTCCATTTTATCACCTTAAAACTTCCTTTTGTCTATTATTCTTTTGGCTTTACCTTCGCTCCTTTGAATGGAATTTGGCTCAACGAGCTTTACTTCAACATCCAAGCCGAGTGTTGTTTTTAATTCCGCGTTTATTCTATCTAAGAGTTGTTTTTGTTTTTTCATCTCATCGAAGAATAGATTAGCATTAGCTTCAACCATTACTGTTACGGTATCCAAGGCACCAACGCGATCAACGATAATCTGATAGTGGGGCGATATACCATCTATGTTGAAGAGCACCTCTTCTATTTGACTTGGGAATACATTTACGCCCCTTATTATGAGCATATCGTCTGTTCTGCCTATAGGCTTTTCCATCCTTACAAAGCTTCTGCCACAAGAACAGACGCCCTTTATTAGCCGCGTTATATCCCTTGTTCTGTATCTAAAAACAGGGAGCGCCTCTTTTGTTAGCGTGGTTATAACCATCTCACCGTATTCTCCCTCTTTTGCAGGTTCGTCCGTTTCCGGATTGATAATCTCTACTATGAAGTGATCCTCTGCTATATGCATACCATCTTGAGCCTCACACTCACCGGCCACACCAGGACCTATTATCTCGCTAAGACCGTAGTTGTCGTAAGCTTTTATGTTTAGAGATGTCTCTATTTTGCTGCGCATCTGTTCACTCCACGGTTCTGCACCAAACATGCCAATCCTAAGCTTTAGGTCTTCTTTTGGATCCAACCCCATATTCCTTGCCACTTCTCCTATGTATAGGGCATAACTTGGCGTGCAGACAAGCACCGTGGCCTCAAAATCCTTCATTATCATTACCTGGCGCTTTGTGTTTCCACTTGATGCAGGTATAACCGCAGCACCCACTTTTTCAAGACCGTAATGGAGTCCAAATCCACCAGTGAAAAGCCCATATCCAAAGGCTATCTGAACCACATCCTCATCATTTACACCCGCCGCAGCTGCTATTCTTGCAACCAGATTACTCCATGTTTCAATATCCTTTCTTGTATATGCCACAACGGTTGGTTTTCCTGTTGTGCCGCTTGATGAGTGGATCCTTACGATTTCTTTCATAGGTTTTGTCAATAGTCCAAAGGGATAGTTGTCTCTAAAGTCTGTTTTTGTTGTAAATGGCAGTTTTTGAATGTCGTCTATGGTTTGTATCGTTTCTTTTGTTATACCACACTCATCAAATTTTCTTCTATAAAACGGTGAATTTTTATATGCATAATCTATCTTCTCCCTTAATAGTTCCACCTGTAACTGGTTTAGGCTTTTTCTGTCTAATGTTTCTCTGTCTTTTTCCCAGAACATTACTCCCCCTAAATCTCCTTAAAGAATTGCTCTGTTAAGAGTTCAACGCCCTCTTTGTGCAGGCTTTCTATCGCTTTGTCTATATCCTCAAATCTAAACAGCATTACAGCTTTATTCTCCATCGCATTTACAAATGTATACATATACTCAACATTCAAATCCAGATCGCTGATAGTTTTTAATAGTTCGCTCAATCCACCGCATTCATCCTTTATTGCTATAGCCATAACGTCGTTTTTCTTTACTATAAAGTTTGCATCAACCAGGGCATCGTATGCTTCCTTGGGTTTATCGACGACAAACCTCAGAATGCCAAAGTCCATCGTATCAGCCAGACTCATTGCCCTTATGTTTACACCTGCTTCTTTTAAAACCCTTGTTACGCTATAAAACCTGCCCTTTTTGTTTTCTATAAATACGCTTATCTGAGGAATCTTAAATTTAGCCCTATCCATGACATCCCCCTCATAGTTAACTTCGATTAAGTATAACCATTAACCTTTATCTGTTCAATAAAAAAGCTTGTATAAAATATATTTTTTGGTATTCTTCGTGCTGTGAGTAGCGCTTTTGAGAGTTTTGATGATTACAAAAGCTAATTCTTATCCCTCGTAGAGAAGGAAAGAAAAGCCGAAAAGGAATTTCACTTAAACGAGATAAGATATTTAACAGGCAAACAGAGGCAATCAAGGGGAAGAGCTCTGCTTAATTGCAAGGGTAAACTTTTGGGCAGGTTCTTGGACTTTCTGGTGTATAGGTTTTCCTTTGCTGAACCGAAAGACCATCAAATAAAGGTTGGCGATATAGTTTTGATCTCAAAGGGTGAGCCTTTAAAGGCTGCAGCTGAAGCCACGGTTAGTGCTGTGGGTAAGCGCTATGTTGAGGTTATGACCAAAGAGAGGCTGTTTAAATCCAAGCTTTACAGGGTTGATCTGTTTGTTAGTGATATAACCTTCAAGCGTATGAGAAAGGCTATAGAGAATATAGAGAATTCTGAGTTTGACCCTGAGATTATACTGGGTAAAAGAGAACCTGAGGTTGTCCAATGCGATACTAAATCTGATAAGCTCAACGAAAGCCAGAACGAAGCCTTAAGGCTTGCCCTAAACTCTGAGCTTTTTCTTATTCATGGACCACCTGGCACAGGAAAAACAACCACACTTGCCGAGGTGGTAAGAAAAAACATAGGCAAGGGCAGGATTCTTGTTAGTGCAGATAGCAATGTTGCCATAGACAATATGCTTGAAAAACTTAAGGATAGGAAAGTTGTAAGGATCGGTCATCCCGCAAAGATAAACGATGAATTGATGGGATTTTCCATTGATGCATTGATCCGTGAAGACCCGCGCTATTTAGAGGTTCAGAGAATGATAGACGGGATAGATGAGTTTAAAAGGGTCAGGGATAAGAACTATCAGAAACCTACACCATCACAACGAAGGGGTCTTACCAACGATGAGATATTGACACTTGCAGCCCAAGATAAAGGCAAAAGGGGGCTTAGAAGCTCAAAGATTAAGAAAATGGCGGGCTGGATTGAGTTAAACAATAAAATAGCCATTCTTCATGAGCAGAAGGAGGCTATATTAAACAAGATAATCCAGGAGAAACTCAGGGATGCTGAGGTTATATTTACGACAAACTCCGGGGCGGGCAGCGAGTTTTTAGAGGATTTTAAGTTTGACATGCTGTTTTTGGATGAGGCAGCCCAGTGTGTTGAGCCTTCAGCCTTGATCCCTATAATTAGATCAAAACGGGTGATTATGGCAGGGGATCACAAACAACTTCCACCGACAATCCTATCCGATGCCAAGAGACTTTCCTATACGCTTTTTGAAAGGTTTGAAAATCTGTTCAATGCAAGCTATATCCTGCGCATCCAGTATCGCATGAACGATAAGATCTGCAAGTTTTCAAGCTGTGAGTTCTATGATTGCCTTGTTGAATCCAGCAAGAGCGTGAAGGACATAAAATTATCAGACATAGCCGATACAAATGAATTTGTGGGCTATGATGAGCCAATGGTTTTCTTTGATACAGAGGGCAGGTTTTTGGAGGCTAGCAAGAAAGGAAGCTATTCTAAATATAATCCTCTTGAAGCTGAGTTTGTTAAAAGGTTGGTTGATGAGTTGCTATCTTTGGGTGTGAAGCCTTGTGATATTGGTGTGATTACGCCGTATAAAGACCATGAGGAATACATGAGAAGGATGATAGATTCTGTGGAGATTAAATCGATCGATGGATTTCAGGGCAGAGAGAAAGAGGTTATTATTTTGAGTTTGGTTAGGGCAAACGACAATGAGGAGATAGGCTTTTTAAGGGATAAAAGAAGGCTCAATGTAGCCATAACCAGGGCAAAAAGAAAGCTCATGATAGTGGGCGATGCAAAAACGCTTGCATCCCATCGTATCTATGCCAGATTGATCGACTATATTCTAAAACAAGGCTTGTTTAAACCAGCCCTGCTGGACTACGATGTTTTTTAATTTAGACTGCTGCACCTTTAAAAAGAAGCCAGAAGCGTTGTTAGTGGCTCAAAGAAGGCTATAGCAAATAGGTTGGCTATCATCACCAACAGAAACGGAAAAACCGCCTTGGATACGCTGAGTATTTTGCTTTTGGATATGGATGATGAGACGATCAGGCAGATACCCAGTGGTGGTGTGAGCATGCCTATGGCTAAGTTTGTAACCACCATGACACCTGCTGTTGTGGGGTTTAGACCTGCGCTGTTTAATATCGGTGCTACAACAGGCACAAACAGTATTAAAGATGCCGTTGTTTCAACGAATGTTCCCATAATGAGCAAGAATAGATTGACAAGTAGTATTAGGATTACTCTGTTTTGAGAAAAAGAAGCTAAAAATTCTTTTAACACCTCCTGCACATTGTTCATAGAAAGATACCATGAAAACACGCTTGCAACGGCGATGATAAACAGGATTATAGAACTTGTGATAACGCTGTTTAGGGCTGCTTTGTATAGCCCTTTTAGGTTTATCTCTCTGTAAATGAAAACCCCTACAATTAGTGAATAGATAACAGCACAAGCCGCTGACTCTGTGGCTGTGAATATGCCTCCCAAGATACCGCCTATTACTATTACAGGTGTGCCCAAAGCCCATATTGAATCCTTCAAAGCCTCGACAAACTCCTTTTTGTCAAAGTTCTGTCTTGTTTTGTAGCTATCCTTTGAAAATATATATGCCACAAAAGAGAGTGATAGCCCAATCAAGATGCCTGGCAGAATACCTGCAACAAAGAGCTTTCCTATGGAGACACTCGTTATAAATCCATATATGATCATTGGTATTGATGGGGGTATGATAACACCGATAGACCCGCCACTTGCCACAATACTTGCTGCAAAATCCTTATCGTAACCCTGTTTTTTCATAGAGGGGATTAAAATGGAACCTATGGCTGCCGTATCGGCTGCAGCTGATCCGCTAACACCAGCAAACAGCATGCTGGATAGTATTGCCGAGATGGCTAAGCCTCCCCTTAGGTGTCCAACCATCGATTCTGCAAGCCTTACTATCCTTTTGGATAATCCACCTCTGTCCATAAGCGAACCTGCAAACATAAAAAGAGGTACGGCAATAAGCATGTATGAGTTTACGCCAGAGAACATCCTTTGAGCTATCATATAAAGCGGCAGGTGGGATTTAACAAAGGCTATAACAGTTGATAAACCAATAGCCAATGATATAGGAAAGGAAAGGGCTATTAAAATAAAGAGTATTAATATCAACCAGACCATTGTGATATTATTTCCACTAACCGATTTATGATGTGGATACTGAATATAGCGCTGCTTACAGGCACAATTAGGAATATGTATGCATAGGGCAACTGCAGAGTGGCCGTTCTTTGAAGCCACATCATGGGTAGAAATTTAAGGCTCACGACAAACAAAAGAACCATAAACGATAAGAACGACAACTCTATCAGAAGTTCGATAAACCTTTTGCCTTTCAGCGGCAGGTATTCTACAAAAACATCCACGCCTATGTGTGCTTTGTGCTTGTAAGCAACAGTTGATCCAAGAAATGTGATATAAACAAGCAAGAATCTGCAAAGCTCAGAGGAGTAATAGATCGAATTGTTCAATATATACCTGTAAAACACAGAAAGCACCATAAAAAAGGATAGAATAAGGGCAAGCAACACCACCAGAACCTCGATCAGTTTATTGATGGTGTTGCTTAAAAGATTGCTAATTTTGACTATTCTTTTCATAGGTTAGAATTTCATCTAAATACTTTCTTGCTACACCATGGAATTGGTTTTTTAGCGGCTCGACCCTCTTTTTGAACGACTCTATGTCTGGATGCTCATCGACTATCATTCCATGTTTTTTTAGCTCATCCAAAAAGAAGGCTGCTTTTTCCCTGTTTAGGTTTCTCTCATATATCGAGGCCTCTTTTGTTGCCTCAAACATAAGCTTTTTGTATTTGTCTGGAAGGCTATTATAGAAACTCTTGCTTCCCACAAACACCAAAGCAGAATAAACATGCCTTGTCAGTGTTAAATACTTTTGAACCTCATACAGTTTGTATTGGTATATGACGGCTAAGGGATTTTCCTGTCCATCTATAACATGTTGTGCAAGCTGGGTGTAGATAGGCCACGGCATGGGTGTTGGATTAGCCCCAAGTGCCCTCCAGATCTTTACATGGAATTGGCTGTTCATAACCCTGATTTTTAAGCCTTTGAGGTCTTTTGCAGAATGCACAGGCCTTACGGAGTTTGTTAGATTTCTAAAACCGTTCTCTAAGAAATGATAACCTATAAGATTGGCCTTTGGGAACTCATTCAGTATAGCCCTTCCTATCTTGCCATCAAGGATCTCATCTGCCTGTTTGTAGCTGTTAAATATGAAGGGGAATTCGATTGCTTTAATAGCAGGAACAAATTTGTCTATAGGCCCTGCAGTTATAACGCCCATCTGAAGGGCACCCATCTGAAGCTGCTGGAGTATATCTGTTTCATTACCAACAGAGCCTGAGTAATGTATGATCACCTTAATCTGCCCGTGACTTTCCTTCTCAACGATCTGTTTGAGTTTTAAAGCCGCTTTGTAATGGAATGTCTTTGGCGTTGTTACAATACCCAAGTTTATTGTGTAGGTTTTAGCAAATGCGCTGGATACAACAAATAAAAATAACAATACTGCAAACATCAGCTTTTTCATGCTAGCCTCCCTCAAAAGTTTTTGAAAATATAGATTGTGTTTCTGTTTGAGTCAATCTATAAGTGTGTTTTATTGTTTTAACAAAACTGCTTATTTTGTGTTATTTTTTATGAATTGTTCTATTAAGTGTGTGTTTATGCCCGAATATCTTTTACCGGAGGGCAGAATTATGGTGGGTGTTTCTGTTATGTTGAGGTTGTCTATTATCAGTCTGTTGGTTCTTTTTATATAGTCTATACCCTTTTTGCATCTATCTGTTTTGCCGTAATTGCCTTTTAGGTAATCGCTGAATCCCTTTTTGTTGCAGATAAAGGATTGTATCCGGCTATTTGAGCCTTTGTATTTGCTTATAAAGATGAGTTTTGCGCCTATGTTGAGTTTATTGCAGATTCTTTTGATATCTTGCTTAATGTTGTTGGAGTATGGGCATTCAGGGTCAACCACAAGGTAAAAGAACTTACCGTTGCTCTTTGCCGTCTGTGGAAAATAGCTTACCGCCACGGAGCTGCTCAGGTTTTTGCCGTATTTGGTGAATAGCTTTTTGAATCGGGCTGATAGGTATGAGTTTATCTCCCTACTGCTTAACGATTTGCCGTTTTTGAACAGTGAGCCTACAATGGCTATCTCTTTGTTTGCGTATATCGGTATGATCTTGCCGTTTGCTTCTATTAATATGTCGCATAGATTTACATCCTTTAGGGGGGTTTTGGATATAATTCTATAATCGGCCGGCATATAGGGCATGATTTTGGTTAGGCTTATATTATCGCAAATATTTGAGGTATGCGCTGTGGGATTTATAAGTAAACTCAAAAGTAAGATTGTTAAAATCAGCATAGTTCAATTCTAACTTATTTGTATCTACTTGACAAGTTATACTGCAGTTAGCACAATCTATTATGATTTGAATTATTTATGTGGAGGTGGGATATGGATAATCTATTGCTTGTTGAAAAATCCGCGAGGGCTCTGGATGAGGCTGGGAGAATACCTTTTAGTGAGGAGGATATTTTAAGATATATCAAAGAAAAGTTTAAAAAGGATATATCTATTGAAAAAGTGAAGGATGCTGTGGAGATTTTATCTGTTTCAAGTAAGAGAGAGTCTCCTGTAAGAAAGTGTATTTATAAAGAAAAGGAAGGTGGATACTCTTATTTACATGCTTGTTCTTTTGGTGTAAGTTGATTGACTTCTATTCTGTCTATTATATTTAAGGCTTCATTGTTTGTAGAACAGTTGTTTATCATATTGTTAAAGCGTTTTATGTTTGGATAGCCTTTTAGGTAGGCATGAAAGAACTTTCTGAACTGTCTTATAGCCGTATCACCCCAAAAATCTATCATATATTGCAGGTGTCTTTTCATTACGGCTTTGACAAAGCCCAGATCCCTGTTTGTGTCCACCTTTTTGTTTAGATCCTCAAAGATAAACGGTTTTCCTATAGCAGCTTGGCCTATCATTAGATACTCACAACCGGTTATCCTTTTGACCTGTTGAGCCTTTTTGAATGAGTCTATGCCGCCATTTGCCACAACGGGTATGGATAGAACGCTGTTTATCTGGCCTATATGGTTGTAATCTACCTCTCCTTTGAAGTATTGGCTCTTTAGCCTGCCGTGTATGGTGATAAAATCTATTCCAGATCGCTCAAGCTCTTTGTAAAGCTCAACAGGATTTATCTTTTCATAGCCGATACGCATCTTTATGCTTAGCGGTTTTTTTAGGTGTTTTCTTAGTGTTTGTGTGATGCTTATGAGTTTTTTGGGTTCTTTTAATAGGTATGAGCCTGCTTTTGCCCGTATGACTTTGGGAGCAGGGCAGCCTGCATTTATATCTATGCAATCACAGAACGGCTCAACAAATTGAGCAGCATAGAGGAATAGCCTTTCATCTGAACCGAACAGCTGTATGCAGTATGGCTTATCGGTTATATCCCTTTCTATGAGCTTTAAGGTTTTTTTGTTTTTGTAATAGATGGCATTTACAGAGATGAGCTCGCTAAATGTTAAACCGCAACCAAATTCCCTGCATAGTTTCCTAAACGGTTTATCTGTATAGCCCGCCATCGGGGCTAAAAAGTAATTTGATTTTATCTTTAAGGGGAAGTTATCCACGGTTCATTGATTCTAAAAATTCCCTATTTGTTTTTGTCTTTGAGAGTTTATCTAATAGGAATAGCATAGCATCTATGTCGTTCATCTCTATGAGTATCTTTCTTAAAATCCAGATTCTGTTGAGTTGATCCCTTGGGACTAAGAGCTCCTCTTTTCTTGTTCCTGAGCGGGTTATGTCTATTGCAGGGAATATTCTTCTGTCTGATAAACCCCTATCCAGGTGAAGCTCCATGTTGCCTGTGCCTTTGAACTCTTCAAAGATTACATCGTCCATCCTTGAACCTGTATCTATTAGAGCTGTTGCTATGATTGTAAGGCTGCCTCCGTCTTCAACATTTCTTGCTGCACCGAAGAACCTCTTTGGCTTTTGAAGGGCGTTTGAATCAAGACCGCCAGAGAGAACCTTGCCGCTTGGTGGTATAACGGAGTTATAAGCCCTTGCCAGCCTTGTGATAGAATCAAGCAGGATCAACACATCGTATCCATGCTCAACCAGCCTTTTTGCCCTCTCCAACACGATCTCTGCCACCTGTATATGTCTTTCGGGTGATTCATCAAATGTTGAGCTTATAACCTCGGCCTTGACAGATCGTTTCATGTCTGTAACCTCTTCAGGTCTTTCATCTATCAAAAGTACGATAATTTTTATTTCTGGATGATTGTATGTGATGCTGTTTGCTATGTTTTGCAGAAGAACCGTTTTTCCTGTTCTTGGTGGTGCTACTATTAAACCCCTCTGGCCTTTGCCTATAGGAGTTATTAGATCCATAACGCGGGATGACATGTTATCCGGTGTGGTCTCAAGTTTGATCCTTTCCATCGGATAAAGTGGGGTTAGATCATCAAAATGCTTTCGTTTTAAAGCCTCATTAGGAGATTTGTAATTGATTTGTTCTATCTTTAGTAGAGCATAGTATTTTTCGTTGTCCTTTGGTGCTCTAACTTGACCGTATATGTAGTCACCTGTTTTTAAGCCAAATTTTCTTATCTGGGAAGGCGATACGTAGATATCGTTTTGCCCAGCTAAGTAATTGTTTGCAGGAGAACGCAAAAAGCCAAAATTATCGGGCAATATTTCTAAAACACCTTCTCCTTTCATCAGGCTTTGAATCCCAATTTGAGATTCCTTTTCTGTTTCTTTACCCTTTTGTTCTTCTTTTGGTTCCATTCTCTTTAGAATCTCCTCTATCAGCTCGTTTTTCCTTTTAATTGTTGTTGGTATACCCAGGCTCTTGCCTATTTCAACAAGCTCAACAAGCTTTTTTTTGCTTAACTCCTCTTTCGAATACATAAAACCCCTCTGATCTTTGTTTTTATTTTTTTAAAGATTTTTATTCGCTTATAGCGCTTATTTTTACGACTAACGATAGTTCTTCTTTTGTAAGGACATCGATGCTGAATTTTTTTGAAAGCTCTATATAATCTTTAATTTGGGAGAAATCAACGGAGAAAGTCTCTATAAATTTTTTGTTTAAAAGCACTTTCTGAAAGCCCCTTTTTCCGGAGGAAAACGCGGATGCCTTAACAATGCTTTTAAAGATAAATTTACTTACGCCAAAACTAAACAGAACTGTATCTACCTTTCTTTTGAATTGAACATCTAATGATGCATTATATCTGTTTATTACCTTTGTTGCAAGTTCTTTGTAGGATTTTTCACATAACGAATCGGCAAGGTTTTCTATATATAGGTGCTTAATGTTGGACATTTCTTTTACCATTATTCCGTGAGCTACGCTATCAGCTGCAAGATGACTTAAATATCCATAGGCAAATGCCTTTTCTCTATCATTTTGCGCATTTTTAAGCAGAGAAAAACCGATTTTCCAATTATGAGAGTGTTTATCTTTTTCGCTTAAACTTTTCCCCACTATAAAATCCGGCGCTAGAGATCCGTATAAATATTCGTTTAGGTTGCTTGCTAAGAGAATCTTTAAAAAGTCAGGTAATTTCTCTAAACTTGCCAGAGATACACCTATATGTACCGATGGCCCCCATGCAAAACTATTTTGGGGTATTATCAATATGACAATTACAGTTGTGAGTAGAACTAAGAAGATCTTAGACATCTCCTTCATAATACAGCAAAAAAACCAAAAGTCAAATTTTTGCTTATATCAAAATCAAAAACCTTGACTTTTAAATCTAAAACTGTAAAATCCCAGCAGGTTTGGGATGTCGTCTAACGGTAGGACAGCGGACTCTGGATCCGCGAGTCGGGGTTCGAATCCCTGCATCCCAGCCATTGTTAATTGTGGCCCCATCGTCTAGCGGTTAGGACGTCGGCCTCTCACGCCGAAAACAGGGGTTCGATTCCCCTTGGGGCTACCATTTTTTTATTTTTGTTCTCTCCTACAGGGTGTAAATGCTTGAAAAAATAGGATTTTTATGTATACTGTAGCCAAATTTTTTTCGGAGGTAATGCTATGTCCATAAAGGTTGCAATAAACGGTTTTGGAAGGATAGGTAGGGCCTTTTTTAGAGCGTGTATCGGTTACGATGACATAGATATCATAGCTATTAATGATTTAACAGATGCAAAAACCTTGGCTCACCTGTTGAAGTATGACTCTGTGCACGGTGTTTTGTATGACCATAAGATAGAGAGCAAGGATGATGCGATACTGTTTAACGGTAAAGAGATTAAAGTCTTTGCAGAAAAAGACCCAAAGCAACTGCCCTGGGGAGATTTGGGTGTTGATCTTGTTTTAGAATCTACAGGTATTTTCAGGAGTAGGGATAAGGCAAGTGCCCATTTAGAGGCGGGAGCCAAAAAGGTTGTTATAAGTGCACCTGCAAAGGGTGGTGATGTGCCCACAGTTGTTTTGGGTGTTAACGATAAGGAGTTTGATTTCAAAAACAACGATATTATTTCCAATGCGTCCTGCACGACAAATTGCGTGGCGCCACTTGCCAAGATTTTGCACGACAACTTTACGATTATACACGGCTTTATGACAACGGTTCATTCATACACAAACGACCAGAGGATCCTTGATCTGCCTCATAAAGACCTAAGAAGGGCAAGAGCTGCTGCTGCAAACATAATCCCAACAACCACGGGCGCTGCAATTGCTGTAGGCCTTGTTATACCATCGCTTAAAGGCAAGCTGGATGGTATCTCCATAAGGGTTCCAACACCCAATGTATCGTTGGTGGATTTGGTTGTTGAGGTTGAAAAACAAACCGACATAGAAACAGTTAATAAGGCTGTTAAAGAGGCTAGTGAAACCTATATGAAGGACATAATGCAGTACCTTGATGAGCCTGTTGTATCAAGCGATTTGAACGGTAATCCGCATTCCAGTATGTTTGATAGCTTGGAAACGATGGTAATCGATGGAAAACTAATTAAAGTTTTATCTTGGTACGATAATGAGTGGGGTTACTCATCAAGGCTTAGAGACCTTATGCTGAAGATAGCCGAAGAGGGTATGTGATGAGGTTTATAAACGATGTTGACATAAAAGGTAAGAGAGTCTTTATACGGTGCGATTTCAATGTTCCCATGGATGAAAATGGCAATATTACAGATGACAATAGGATAAGGGCAGCTCTTCCCACAATTCAATATGCAATAGATAACAAGGCAAAAGTAATCTTAGCAAGCCATCTTGGAAGACCAAAGGGTAAACCTGACCCTAAGTATTCTTTGAAGGCTGTAGCAAAGAGACTCTCAACGCTACTTGGCAGGAATGTTGTATTCATTGAGGATTTTAAGACTCAAAGAGATTTGATTGATGCTTTAGGTGATGGTGATGTTGCTCTTCTTGAAAATTTAAGATTTTATCCCGAAGAGGAGGCAAACTCCGAGGAATTTGCCAGGCAACTTATTGAGCTATTTGATATTTATGTAAACGACGCATTTGGTGTATGTCATAGAAAACATGCATCAGTTTATGCGCTGCCCAAGCTTGCTCTAATAGCTGTGGGCGGATTTTTATTGAAGAAGGAGTTGGACTATTTTAACAAGATATTCACCATTGAAGATAAACCCTTTGTAGCCGTCATAGGTGGCGCAAAGGTTTCGGGGAAATTGGATTGTTTGATTAATCTAATTGATAAGGCCGATAAGCTTATAATAGGTGGCGCTCAAGCTTTTACCTTTTTGAAGGCATTGGGCTATGAAACGGGTAAAAGCCTTGTTGAGGATGATTTAATAGATGAGGCAAAAAGAGTAATGGAGAAGGCAAAAGGTAAAGGTGTTAGGTTCTATCTGCCCGTTGATTTTGTTTGTTCTACATCCGTTGAGGATGCAACTAATTCCAGAACATTTACATATCAGGAGATTCCAGATGATCTGATGGGGTTGGATATAGGGCCTGCTACCATTGAACTATTTAAAGAAGCCCTTAGTGATGCCAAAGTTGTTGTTTGGAATGGACCTATGGGTGTTTTTGAAGTTAATGCGTTTGCAAACGGTACAAACGAGATTGCAAAAGCTATAGGAAACCTAAATGCTTTGAGTGTTGTGGGTGGAGGCGATACAGCTGAGGCTGTAGAAAAGGCTGGACAAAGCCATAATATGAGTTATATATCAACAGGTGGAGGGGCTTCTTTAAAGCTTTTGGAGGGTAAAACCTTACCCGTAGTTGAAGTGTTGGAGAGTAAGTCATGATGAGAAATATAATTGCTGCCAATTGGAAAATGCATTTTGACCTTGATAGTGCTATACAAGTGGCATCTCAGATGAAAGATGACCTGAGTAGTTTTGGTAAAACCGAAATCATTGTTTGTCCCAGTTTTGTGTTTTTACATCCACTGGCTAATATTTTTAATGAATCTAATATCAAGCTCGGCGCACAAAATGTATATTTTGAGGATAAAGGAGCATTCACCGGGGAAGTTTCACCGTCCATGCTAAAAAGCGTAGGCTGTGAATATGTAATAATAGGTCACTCTGAAAGAAGGCATATATTTCTTGAAAGTGATATAGATATCCAGAAAAAGGTAAAAAAAGCCTTAGAATACAACCTTAAGCCCATTCTTTGTGTGGGTGAGACACTCTCTCAAAGAAAAGAGGACAAGGCATTCGATGTTGTTGAAAGGCAGATTATCTCAGCGCTTGATGGTGTTGATTTGAATAAGGTAATTATTGCATATGAGCCTGTTTGGGCTATTGGCACAGGCGTTGCTGCTGATGAGGCTACCGTTGGGGAGATGCACAACTTTTTAGCTAATTTAGTTGAAGACGTTCCGATTCTATATGGTGGAAGTGTAAAGCCAGAAAACGCCTTTAACCTTGCAAAAATAGATACAGTAAATGGATTTTTGGTTGGCTCTGCAAGTTTGGATACAGGCAGCTTAAAAAGAATTATAGTGGAATTCGAGAAAGCAAAGGGGGTTTGAATGCTTACTTTAATGGTCATACTTCAGGTATTTTTAGGCCTAATTCTTGTTGGGTTGATTTTGTTACAGAAAGGAAAGGGTGCAGAAATGGGCGTTGCGTTCGGAACAGGAGCAGCCGATACATTATTTGGCCCAACAGGTGCTATGAGTTTTCTTGCCAAGATAACTTGGGGCTTGGCTTTTGTTTTCATGCTTAACTCAATCGGCATTTCATATATAATTTACAAATCCAATACTTCTTCTATAACAACGAGCATACCAACGACAACGACCCAAACAAACAAAACAGCTAATGTGCCAGTTAATCCAGAAACAAAGCCAATAACAAAGTAGCATGAAAAGGCTTCTGCTTTTAGTTTGCTTTGTCTTTATTTTTTTTGTTCAGGCAGAAGCCTCTATTGTTTATTTTTCTTTGGGTGCAAATCCAAAGCGGTTCATACCTTTCTTAGCTGTAGATTCATCAAGCGGTGAAATATCTTCCTATATTTTTAATGGTCTTTTAAAACTTGATAAGAATATGAAAATAGTCGGTGATTTGGCTAAAAGCTATGAATTCGAAGATGGTGGCAAAAAAATTATATTTCATTTGAGAAAAAATGTATACTGGCAAGATAGAGTTAAATTTAGTGTCAAGGATGTTATTTTTACTTATAAACTTATAACAGACCCCAAGACACCTACACCTTATGCAGGGAAGTATAAGCTCATAAAAAAGATATATGCACCTGATAACTACACGGTGGTTGTTGAGTATCCTTATCCGTTTAAACCTGCTCTTTATTCCTGGATGATGGGTATTGTCCCTGAGCATCTGCTTAAAAACTCAAAAAGTATAGCTACTGATGAGTTTAATAGAAAGCCTATAGGAACAGGTCCGTATAAACTAATAGAATGGAAAAATGCCCAATATTTAAAATTAGAGGCGTTTGACGGGTATTTTATACACAAGCCAAATATAGACACAGTGATCTATAAAATCATACCAGATTCCACAACAGCCCTTCTTGTGTTGAAAAACGGTAAATTAGATATGCTCTCTTTAACGCCACTTCAGTACAAATACGAATTTAAAGGCAAATACAGAAATAGATATAGAATCTACTTTGAGCCATCATCGGGCTATACATTTCTGGGTTTTAATTTGAAGCTTAAGATGTTTAGTGATGTGAGAGTTAGGAAGGCTATCTGTATGGCTATAGACAGGCAGCAGATAAAGAAAACAATTCTATTTGGGTTTGGAAAGGTTGCAGACTCTATTTATCCTGTAAACTCTCCGTTTTTTTCAGATAAGACAGTATGTAGATATAACCCAGAAGGGGCAACTAAACTACTTGAGTCTTTAGGCTATAGAATGGCTAAGGATGGATTTTTGTATAAAAATGGACATAAATTTGAGTTTACTCTTTATACAAACCAGGGAAACACGCAGAGAAAATATGCGGCTATTATGATTCAGCAATATTTAAGAAAAATAGGCATTGACATGAAAATCAGAATAATGGAATGGCAGGCATTTTTGAACATGGTTAACGAAAGGCATTTCGATGCAATAATATTGGGCTGGCAACTTGGAGCTGATCCAGATCAATACTCTCTATGGGACTCAAAAAGCGATTTTAAGGGTGGATTTAATTTCGTGGGCTTTCATGATAAAAGGGTTGATAAGCTTATAGAAAAGGCAAGGGTAACTTTCGATAAAGCCAAAAGCAGGAAACTGTATTCAAAAATCAATGATTTAATTGTGCATCAATATCCTTACATATTTTTGTACTATCCAACATCAATAGTCGCAATAAACCGAAAAATTAAAGGAATAAAACCGACCAATGCCGGTATTATGTATAACTTTATAGATTGGCGCTATTAAATTTCATTCTCTAAATTCATAGCCTTAACAGGGCAAACTTTAACACAATAACCACAGGCTATACATCTATCTTTGTAGAGATCAACCCTCATTGTTTTTCTGTCGTTTATGGTTAGAGCCTGGGTTGGGCATACGGCAACACAGAAACCGCAATGATAACATTTTTCCTCATTCCGTTTGATACTCTCTTCAACGAATGTAAGCTCTACGCCATTTTGTTTCAGGTAGTCTATGCCTTTATAAAAGGCTTTGTCCTCTCCAGATATCTCAAGGGTCAAAACCCCTTCTTTTCTGGGAAAGATGTTGGCTTTCATTATATTAAAGGTTAAATCGTATTTTTTGCAGATGTCGGATATTAAGGGTTTATCTGCTATATCTTTTGGAAACCTTAAAACTATCTTTTTTGATATCATCTCTCCTCCTTAAACAACTTTTAAATTCCCCCAGATACCTAGTTTTTTATCTTTTATAAACAGACATCCAATTATGTTTTTTGACTTGGCAAACTCTATGGCTTTATCTATATCGCTTTCTTCTTTGATTAGATTAGCCGTTTTTGTGGCCAAAGCATCGGCTTTTGCGCAATCTTTATCGACTATCATTGCAAGATCTGCTCTTCCTAAGCTCAAAGATGGGCCTATCTTTGAGCTTGATGAGCATATTCCACAACCTAAACCGGTGCAACTTAGGTTTATGGCTAATTTATCTTTAAAATAGGGATTTGTGGTAAATACACCTATAGTTGCTTGTTTATTTAATTTTAAAAATACATCACCACCATTTTCCACTATACATTCATTGCACTCTTTTAAGAGATTTTTGCCTATAAATTCAGCTACAGCACCCGCTACGGCAGCCATAGGTCCAACGCCTGCAATCCTTGCTGCCTCTATCATAGCCTGTGCTATTTTAGGCGCTTTTTTGTCTTGTTTTATTGGGGTTAGAGAGCTTAAAAAATCTTTTCTTTTTTCTATATATATTTCAAGCTCATCGATGAGTTTTTTCAAGTATTTAAACACTTCAAACCTTGCATTTTTACAGCTTTTGATAAATAAATTACTCTTTTTATATGAGACCTCAAAAGATTCAAATCCTTCAAGGTTAAATAGCTCTCTATAGACCCTTCTCATATTGCTTCAAGTATTTTAAAGGTTTATAATCTTTTGAAGTGGGTAAATTCATCGATGGCCTTGTCAAATAGAACTTTTTATCCATTATCCACTGTTTTAGTGTTTCTGCTACCTTCATAGCGCCGACGTAGCTTGAAAGCGGTGCTGTTGGCACTTTTTTACCATTTACCGTTATAAAGCCGCTTCTTAGTTCCTTGTAGTTTGTTAGGCCGTAGTTGTTGTCTATCTTTAGTGGATAGTCATGGCCATAATCAAATATGTATGCATCTATCTCCTCATCTCTAACAGAGGTAAAGAAAGCCATCTCTTCGTTTAAAATTGGTATAGGTATGCCTACACCAATACTTAATGAAGCACCATATCCCAAAATCGATGCCCCTTTGACAAAGTCTGGGTTCATTTGTTTCATATCCCCCATAACGGCTATTGCCCCAGCACCGGTTTTTGGAACCCCTCTTTTATTCCTTTCCTCGTCAGGATTATGCTGTGTTCCATGATAGATTACATACCCTACACCACCACCTAAAAATATCCTCGTGCCTATACCTATAGTCAGATAGAATGGATCATTGAGAAGTGGGGACAATTGACCTGATGATGAGTAGGTGGCATTTGCAAAGTTGGGCTTTAACACACCCATATAAGTGTAGATGGTTTTGCCTGTGGAGTTTACGGCTACTGAGTAGTTCTGATAGGCGTTTCTTGGGCTCATGAGTGTTGCTTGTCTCAGATCATCTATAGTTATCTCCATCTCTATATGCTTTGCCGGATAACAGTCGGTTGTGTACCCCTCGGCTATAAGTTTTACAGGTTTTCTGGCTATTAAATCTTCTATTACATGGCCTCCGCCATATTCAAATCTACCTGGGTGAACAGCATTTAAAGGATCTCCCTCTTTTACAGCTGTTGCACCTAAATAACAATCTACAGCTGCAATTGCACCATAGGCCTCAACATCATTTAGCCAAACCTTCGAAGCTTTTATTTTTGGCGATGTATGACCGAAGTTTATCAAGGCTCCGCTTGAACACATGGTTCCAAATGTGCCGGTAGTTACAACATCCACCTTTTTAGCAGCTCCGACAAAGCCCTCTTTTTCAACTATATCTATCATTTCCTCGGCATTTACAACTACAGCTTCTCCCTTTTTTATCTTCTCATTAATCTCTTCTATGGTTTTGTTTACCTCAAACACGCCAAAACCTCCACACCAATTGATTGAACAAAACAAATACCACTAAAATCATTCAAAGTCAACCGCTTGCCTTTTTTATTGGTTTTTGCTCCGAATTCTCTTATAACTTTTTGTTTAGAGGTGTTTGAGTTTATGGATAAAACAAAGGGCTTAATGAATCGTAAATTGAAAACTTTAGTTTTTGTGTTATACTTAGCAAAAAAGAGGTGAGATTATGTCCATTAAGGAAAGAACGGAGGCACTGCTTAGAGAAATACCAGAGGGCGTAATAGTTGAAGCAGCAGCTAAAACAAGAACGGCCGATGAAATCCTTCAGGTAATAGATGCAGGTATAACGGTAATTGGTCAAAACTATATTAAGGATTTAAGGGCTGTATACGATAAAATCGGCAAAAAGGCCAAATGGCACTTTATAGGTTCTGTGAAAAATCAGAAGAATGAGTTATTCAGGACAAAATACCTCAAGATCATAAATATGATAGAAACCATAGACAGCTTTGAGGACGCAGAAAGGCTGAGTAAAAAATGTGAGGCTATATCAAAGGTAATGCCTATCTTAATCGAGATAAACTCAGCCGAGGAGCCTCAGAAAAGCGGCGTTATGCCTGATGATGCAATAAACCTTATAAAACATATAAGTCTCCTTAAAAATATACGTGTAGAAGGTCTTATGACCATGGGAAAGGCCACTGAAGAACCTGAGGATGCACGGATTTATTTTAAACTAACCAAACAGATCTTTGATGAAGTTAAACGCCTGGGCATCGATAATGTTGAGATGAAATATCTATCTATGGGCATGACAGATACATACAAGATAGCAATACAGGAAGGGGCAAATATCGTCAGAATAGGAACGGCTATATTCGGACCGCGCAAGGCTTGATTTTGTTCATATTTAGGTGTATCTTTGCCACTGTTTGGAGGTGAACTATGAAAGAGGCTGTATTGGTTGTTGATATGCTAAACGATTTTACCCTTGATAGCGCTCCTCTTAAGGTTAAAGAAAATGCCAAAATAATACCCAATATAAAAGCGTTGCTGGATGAAAAAAGAAAAAGCGGTACCGCAGTAATATATGTTTGTGATGCCCATGCGGAGGATGACAAAGAGTTTAAAATATGGCCAAAGCACTGCGTTAG
Organism: Hippea maritima DSM 10411; assembly: GCF_000194135.1. GTDB lineage: Bacteria > Campylobacterota_A > Desulfurellia > Desulfurellales > Hippeaceae > Hippea > Hippea maritima. Next base: position 164,555 of record NC_015318.1, read on the forward strand.
GGGTAGCAAGGGTGCAGAAATAGTGGATGAGCTAAAACCTCAGGAAGGTGATTTTATAGTTGAAAAAACTACATATGATGGTTTTTATAACACTGAGTTGGATAGTCTCCTAAAGCAGCTTGGCGTGAAAAAACTAATAATTACAGGTTGCGTTATAAATATTTGCATAATGTATACAGCATCCAGCGCCGTTTTAAGGGGTTATGAGGTTGAAATACCCCTAAATTGTGTGTCTGCCTTGGATGAGCTATCCAGACAGTGTGCTATTGCTCAGTTTAAAAATGTTCTCAATGTAAAACTCTCATAAAAAGGAGAAAAAGGGATGTATATAGCGGATGAGGCGGTAATAAAATCTGGAAAGATAACAGATGTTTACTTTGAAAGGGCTCTTGAGGTAATTCAAGCAAAGGATCTTGATAAAACGGTAAAAGCCGAGATAACTGTAAAGGGATTACCTGAAGGCTATGATTGGGCTGTGTTTTGTGGGCTTGAGGAGGTGCTTGAGCTATTAAGCAGCAAGCAGGTAAATGTTAGGGCTATACCGGAAGGCACGGTATTTAGGGAAAACCAGCCTGTTATTGAGATAGAGGGTAAATATTCTGAATTTGCCGTTTATGAAACGGCTATTTTGGGTTTTTTGTGTGAGGAATCAGGTGTTGCAACCAAATCCGCAAGGATGAAAAAGGCTGCTGGTGGAAAAACCGTTTTATCATTTGGTGCAAGAAGAATGCATCCGGCTGTTGCACCGGCTATTGAAAGGGCTGCATACATAGGTGGATGTGATGGCTTTTCAACTGTTGCTGCAGGTGATATGCTTGGTATAAAACCATCGGGAACCATGCCGCACTCCTTAATGCTTCTGATAGGGGATACCCTAAAAGCGGCTGAATACTTCGATGAGGTTGTTAGTAGCAACGTGCCTCGTGTTGTTCTTATAGACACATACGGGGATGAAAAGTTTGAGACGATTAGGGTAGCAGAAAGGCTCAACAAAAAACTCAGCGGCATAAGATTGGATACACCATCCTCAAGAAGGGGTAATATGCAAAAGATTTTAGAAGAGTTGCGATGGGAGTTGGACATAAGGGGCTTTAAGCATGTTCAATTGTTTGTTAGTGGCGGTTTGAATGAAGAAAAGATCAAAGAGATAGCAGACTTAGCTGATGGGTTTGGCGTAGGAACAAGCATAAGCAATGCGCCTACAATTGATTTTTCTATGGATATCGTTGAGATAGAAGGAAAGCCGATAGCGAAAAAGGGAAAGATGTCAGGCTCAAAAAGCTTTTTAAGGTGCAATAAATGTTTTGCAAGCAGGGTTGTGCCATACACAACATCCCAGGTTGAATGCAACTGCGGTGGTGTTATGGAAGATTTGCTTGGCTATAAAATAAGAAACGGAAAACTCATATGTGAGTTTGAAGATATCAAAACCATAAAGGACAGGTGTTTCAGGGAGCTAAGGCATGTATAAGATTATTGATACCCATTGCCACATAGATATGGAGGAGTTTGAGCAGGATAGGGATGAGGTTATACAGCGCAGCAAGGCAGGAGGTGTAGATGCTATATTGGTTCCTGCCGTTGAACCTGAAGATTTTGATAAGGAGTTTAAGCTGACGCAGAGGTATGAGACTGTCTACCAAATGGTTGGTATACATCCACATGAGGCAAAAAAAGCCACACAGGATGCATTTGATAGAGCAATTGAATATCTAAACAAAAAGAAGTGTGTTGGTATTGGAGAGATTGGACTTGACTATTACTATGAGCACTCGCCCAGAGATATACAAAAGGAGGTATTTGCCAATTTTTTGGATATTGCAACAGAGAACGGCATGCCTGTTTCTATACATTGCAGAGAGGCTGAGAGGGATTTAATTGACATAATAAGATCCAAGAAAGACTTAAAAGGTGTAATACACTGCTTTAGTGGCAATGATGAGCTTTTAAAAGCCGGGCTTGATTTGGGGCTGTATTTCGGTATAGGAGGTATCTTAACTTTTAAAAAGTCTACATTGAAAGATGTTGTTAAAGAAATACCGCTTGAGTTTATTGTTTTTGAAACTGATGCCCCTTATTTGGCTCCCGTTCCAAAAAGGGGCAAGAGAAACGAACCTTTGTATATATACTTTGTTATAGATAAAATGGCAGAGATTACAGGAAAAGATGCAGTGGAGATATCAGATGTAGCCTACCATAATGCTTCTTCTGTTTTTAGCCTGGGTCTTTAGGATAAAATATAGTTTTTGATGTAAAATAAACCAAAAATGCAATTATGATACCGCTTATAACATCACTGAAATAGTGATACCTTAAAACAAGCGTTGAAAGTATTAAGGATAGAACTATAGGTAGAATAATAAGCGCTATTTTTCTGTTTTCATCCCAGAATAAAAGCACAACAAGTAGTGATATCTCTGTATGGCCGCTTGGGAAACAATCTTGTTTTATATGCTCCAATGCATTAAGCAATTGATGCACCGCATTAAATATAGCTCCACCGTTCAATGGCATATTGGCAAGATAATCCAAAGAGTAGCGTGGCCCAATGGCTGGTAGAAATATGTATCCTAAATAAGATAGATAGTAGCCTAAAGATAGGGCAAATAAACTATAGCTCAGTCGTTTTATCTTGTTTTTTGAGTAAAAATAGTAGATTACAAAGAATGGTAATACATAATAGGAAAGGTATGAAAGCTGTAGATAATCCACAAAACCTTTTATGTTGAAGATATTAAAAATTAAAGCGGCATCCTTGCCGAGAATAAGTCTGTCAAGTTTTATTAGAATGTAGTCTTTATTATGTGGGTTTATGTAGGGTACTATAAAACCTAAAGATTCAAAGACAAAACCTATAAATATGTAGGGATAAAAATATCTCAGAAGTCTTATTATGCGATTATGTGTCTCGTTGTAGATGAGAAAGACAGTTGCTGCTATTATGCTAACATACATTAAAGCTATAACTGAGGGTTGTGGGATGGTTTGGTAATTTATGAGAGTTATTGATAGCATAAATATGTAGAAACCTAAGTTTATGTAGTCAAATAAGCGGATATTTTTCATGTTATTAACTTTATTTGTTTGCCAATAGATATTTCTGCGCTTTTTGTTAAGAACTCATCTCCGTCTATTTGGGTTTTGAAGTTGCCTTTTACTTTTATGGGTCCTTCTGTGATTATGTGTTCAACAAACGGCGTATTGAATCTGTGAAGGCCGCTAAAGATTGCAAGGTTGTAATAAGGTAATGATAGTCCCCTATTTGCGCACCTACAGATAACTACATCAAAAAGAGGTTTAAATATGTCTATTTTTGCCGAAATTGTGTAGTTGCCTGCATATTTTTTTGCTTTGCTTACTATAGCCCAAACTGCCTCTATTCTTTTGTTTTCTATTTCTATTTCAAAACAGTCCCTTTTTAGGTTCTTTAAATACGAAACAACACCCGCACTGAAATATGCAAATTTGCCTGATATTCTTTTTAGTTTTGGATTTACGTTGTGCACGCTTTCTGCATCAAAACCAAAACCAGCCATAAGTATAAAGTAGGTATTATTTATTTTGCCTGTATATGCTGTCTTGGCTTTACCTCTTTTTATGGCTTGTATGGCTTTGCTGGCCGAAGCTTTACCAAATAGTTCAATGGCTAAAACATTTGTGGTGCCAGCTGGTATTATAGCTAATTTTGAGCTATTTAAATCTGCATTTATTACCTCATTTATTATGCCATCACCGCCGTATGTAGCTATTATTTCATAACTTCCTGCTATTTTATTTGCTATATCGGTTCCGTTTTTGGCTTTTTGGGTGAAGAAGATGTCTACATTGCCTAGTTGGTTTGCTATTCTTTTAAGTTTTTCTGATGAGAATCTTAAGGCATTGGGGTTTGCTATTATTGCTATCATAACTCAACCACCATACCATCGTAAGCTGCTACCACATCCACACCTGTTTCTGATGCAATCTGTTTTGCCACCTCCCAGGGCTTTTCTTTTAAGAAGGATAACCCAAAGTGAGTCATAATAAGCTTTTTTGGTCGATGTTTTTCTAAAAACTTGCAAACATCATCGGATGATAGATGTTTAAATCCGGGGCGCGTATGACAGAATACCGTATTCATGATTACGATATCCGCCCTGTAAAGTTCGGATAGATCATCAAAATACAGGGTATCCGGAATAAATGCAAATTTATGGGAAGAAAAAGAAAAAACAGCCCCATAAGTTTCTGTTGTATGTAGATGTTTCGCTTTAACCTCAATCTTTACGCCGTCTACTTCGTAGGTGGAAAACTCGGTTTGGTTTATGAGATGAAAGTTTTTTCTATTGTAGTGTAATATTACAGGATCAACTTCTGTTGCCTCATAGGGTGCAAGGACAGTGCCTCTCTTTTTATGTCCGCCCTCAGTCATCGACTCTATAATAGCATTTATATCGGCAGAGTGATCTAAGTGTCTGTGGCTTAAAAATACACCGCTTAACTTGCTTGGATAGAGTTTGTGTTTTATTGCCTCAACCAAAGCGCCAGGGCCGGGGTCTATCGCAAACAGTTTGCCGTTTAACTTAAACCAGATGCCCCCGGATTTTCTTATTTGGTTAAAAACGGTAAATCTGCCACCGCCTGTTCCTAAAAATATCAACTGATTATCCGAGATCGTATTTATCCTGCCCATTCTACATATCCAAATCTACCATCAAACTCTTTAAGTATGCCTATTTTTAGTCCTGTATCATACCTATCCACAAGCACGGGAAAATATTGGCTTGTTATGGCTTTATAGAATCTGCCTTTTTGCGTGTTTACCTGCGTGGTCTCTATGATAAATTCAACCTCTTTGCCTATCATTTGTTTTATTGAGTTTTTCTTTTTCTGCTCAAATAACTCTCTTAGTTTTCTATTTCTTTGTCTGACAACAGGCCCTTTGGGTAGATCGAGTTTTAAGTTATATGCTGGGGTGTTGGGTCTTTTTGAATAGCTAAACACATGCGCATAACTTAAGGGTAGTCTCTTTACAAACCAATAGGTTTCTTCAAATAGTTCATCGGTTTCTCCAAAGAAGCCAACAATTATATCACACCCTACAAACACACCCTTTTTGTGGCAGTAGTTAACTATCTTTTCGTAATGTTCTCTTTTGTAATTCCTACCCATGAGTTTTAGTATTTTATTGCTGCCCGATTGTAGGGGTATATGGAGGTGGTTTGCAAATCTTCCACTGGCTACTATATCTATGAATTCTTTATCCACATACATCGGCTCTATGGAGCTTATTCTAACCCTAAAATCACCCTCAAGTGCATCTATATCCCTAAGAAGTCCCTTAAGATCCCTGTATGAGCCTATATTTGTTCCCGTTAAAACTATTTCGGAAAATCCGGCTTTTGCAAGTGATTCAATCTCACTCAGAACCTTATCTTTTTCTTTGTCTCTTTCTCTGCCTCTCAAAAAAGAGATTATACAGTAGGTGCAGTGGTTATTACAGCCCTCCTGAATCTTTACAAATGCCCTACTTTTGCCTCTGTATTGAGAGAGGATTCTTTCAAGTGGATATGTTTTGGTCTCATCCGATATGTCATTGATTGGGTTTTTAATGAGCTTTATTATTTTATGTTTATATGAATTACCGGCCAAGATAAACCTATCTTTTAATTTCTCTTCCAGATAGCTATCGCATCCGGTATATACTACCCTACCTCTTTTAGCTGCTGATTTGGCTAAAAGCCTCGACTCCTTGGAAGCTTTAGCCGTAACGGCACAAGAATTTATTATATAGAAATTAGCCATATCCTCAAAGTCAACGATTTCATGTCCTTCTTTTGTTAAATCTTCTATCATTAATTGTGTTTCATATTGATTGAGTTTGCAGCCCAATGTCTTTATGGCTATTTTCATAGGATTCCTTTTGTTGAAGGGGTTTCATCTGTACTTTTTAGGGCAGCTTTTAGGCTGTGGGCGGTAGATTTAAAAATAGCCTCCGCGATATGGTGTTTATTTGCCCCGCTTAGTTGTTTTATATGTAAAACCATGCCACCATTAAAGGCAAACGCCCTGAAGAACTCCTCAATAAGTTCTGAGTCAAAACTGCCTATATTACCTGTCAATCTGGCGTCGAAATTCAGATAAAACCTGTTGCAGATATCAACACTTGATAAGATCAAGGCATCATCCATAGGCACAATAGCCCATCCAAATCGAGCAAAACTTCTGCCTTCAAGGGATTGCTTTACGGCTTGCCCTAAGACAATACCCACATCCTCAACGGTATGGTGGAAGTCAACCTCAAGATCTCCTTTGGCTTTCACCATCAAATCAATCCCCGAATGCTTAGATAATGCAGAGAGCATATGATCAAAAAAACCTATACCCGTATCTATATTAAAATCACCTTTACCATCTATATCAACCCTTACAACAATATCCGTCTCTTTGGTCTTGCGTTTTAATTCTATCATCTGTCCCTCTCAACGATTAATTTAGCTATGTCTATTAGCTCTTTACTACCTTTAATGTCTTTGATTTGAAGGATAGCCATATCTTTAAGCTTTTGAGCTATATCATAAGACCTTTTGAGTCCATAAACTTTAGGATAGGTTAGTGTATTATTGATTTCATCTACCTTTTTTTTACCCAGTTTTTCCTCATCTCCCACAACATCCAGATAATCGTCTATTATCTGGAAAGCAACGCCTGCATAAAGGCCATATTTTGCAAGCCTGTCCAATTGCACATCATCGGGATTGCCACAGATTGCGCCACATACAACACTAGCCTGTATGAGTTTGGCGGTTTTATGTTTGTGGATAAAGTTTACTAATTTTTTGTGCGAGTGTCCTTTCAATCTATCTCTTGAGCTTAGTACATCTACCACTTGACCCACAACCATGCCACCAATACCGGCATTATTTGAAAGCCATTTTACAATTTTAACCTTCCTTGCATCATCTATGGGGGCATCGGCTATAACATTAAAAGTATATGTATTCAATCCATCTCCTACAAGGAGAGCTAAATCCTCACCATACACCTTATGGTTGGCAGGTTTGCCCCTTCTAAAATCATCGTTATCCATTACGGGCAGATCATCATGGATCAAAGAGTATGCATGCATTAGCTCTATAGCTGATGCTATATGGAGGCTTTTTGTTTCATCTGCACCAAACATATCGGCAGCACACATAACAAGCATCGCCCTTATTCTTTTTCCGCCGCTCTTTGGCGTATAAAACAGCGCTTCCTGAAATATCGGAGGGAATCTTTTTATCTGCGCAAGTTCATTTATAAAATTATCAACCAACTCCTTATAATGGCTTAGCTTACTCATCATTAAAATCCTCTGTTTGGATCTTGCCATTTTCTATGGATTTTATTGTTTTTATCCTGTTTTCAGCCTCTTCAAGCTTCTTTGAGCAGAACTCAACAAGCTTCATACCCTCCTCATACAGACCTATAGCCTCATCAAGCATAATATTCTCATTTTCAAGCCTCTTGGCAATCTCCTCAAGCCTTTTTAATGCCTCCTCAAAGCTCTTCATCACAAACTCCAATAGATAGCGTTTTTAACCTTATTTTTATCAACAACTCCCTTTATGTCAACAAAAACACCGCCTTTATCTGTTAGATTTATCCATTTATCTATCTCGTCCAATAGGTCTTTGTGCTTTACAGCCAGCACTACTAAATCGTAATTGCTTCTTAATTGCTCTCTTCTTCTTAGTTCTATACCGTATTCGTTTTTTACTTCTTTTTCATCTGCAAGTGGGTCAAACACATCAACCACAACACCAAACTCCTCCAACTCCCTTACAATATCTATAACCCTGCTGTTTCTTATATCTGGCACATTCTCCTTAAATGTAATACCTAAGATAAGTGCCCTGCTTGATAAAATCGTTCTGCCACTCTTTATAAGCTTTTTGACCGCCTCTTTAGCTACATATTCACCCATGGAGTCGTTTATGCGCCTGCCTGATAGTATAACCTCAGGATGATAGCCTATCTCCTGAGCTTTGTATGTCAGATAATACGGGTCAACGCCTATGCAGTGTCCTCCAACAAGACCAGGTTCGAAGGCTAAGAAATTCCATTTGGTTTTTGCAGCATTCAATACGGCGTATGTATTTATGCCCATCATGTTAAAAATTTTAGAAAGCTCGTTCATTAGAGCTATGTTTATATCACGTTGGGTGTTCTCTATAACCTTAGCAGCCTCTGCGACCTCTATAGATTCTGCTATAAAGATGTTGTTGTTGTTTATCTGACCGTATATTTTAGCTAACAGTTCCGCTGTTTCTTGATTACAGCCGCTGACTATTTTGGTTATCTTGTCAGGTGTATGCACCTTATCGCCGGGGTTTATTCTCTCGGGTGAATAGCCAACAAAGAAATCCTGGCAATACCTTAGATTGGAAACATTCTCCAGTATCGGCACACACTCCTCTTTTGTGGCAAACGGATACACTGTTGACTCATAAACCACTATGCTGCCCTTCTTTATATGCCTTGCTACGGTATTTGTGGCACTCCTTAATGGTCTTAAATCTGGAAGCTTATGTTTGTCTATAGGTGTTGGCACAGCAACGATAAACACATCAGCCTCATCAAGAACACTCTCATCGCAGCTAAACTCTATCCCATTTTTTAAAAAATCTACTCCCTCAAGCTCTCCCGTTGAATCTATACCCTTCTTTAGTTCCTCAACCCTTTCCCTTTTTACATCAAAGCCTATGGTTTTAAAGTATTTTGATAGATGATATAGAAGCGGCATACCCACATAACCAAGTCCAATTACAGCTATAATCTTTTCCTTGTTCAAAAATTCTTCTATTCTCATCTTACCTCCCACCTAAATTATCATAAAAAATACAGCAGCGATTATTATTCTATATATGCCAAAACTTATAAGTGTATATTTGCTTACAAAGCCTATAAAACCCTTAACTGCTATCAAAGCCGAAAAGAAGGAAACAACAAATCCTATAGCTATCAGATGCCATTGTGATGGCGTTATATGTAATCCGCTTTTGTATACATCGTATCCTGTGGCTGCAAGCATCGTTGGTATGGCAAGCAGAAACGAAAACTCCACAGCTTCTTTTCTTGAAAGTCCGGCAAACATACCGCCAATAATACTTGAGGCAGAACGGGAGGTGCCAGGTATTGATGCCAAGGATTGAAACAGCCCCACCAAAACCGCGCCCTTATAACCCATCTGATCTATTTTGCCTGAGGGTTTCTTTTTCTTGAAATAAACCTCAAGCAATATGATCAATACACCACCAACAAAGAGAGAGTAAACAACCAGATGCGGGTTAAAAAAATAATGTTTTATGATCTTGTAAAGCACAAAACCCACAATTCCTGTCGGAATGAAGGCAAAGATCACCCTTTTCCACATCTCAAAGTCCCGTTTTAGCCTATCAAAATACAGAAACACCACACTCAGGATAGCCCCAAGCTGTATAACAATCTCAAATGTTTTAACAAAATCGGTCTGTTTTATACTCAACAGCGTGCTTGCAAGGATCAGATGTCCTGTTGAGGATATGGGCAGAAACTCGGTTAGCCCTTCCACAATTCCCAGTATTATTGCATCAACTATTCCCATTAAACACTCCTTTTGTAAGTTGTGATTTTAGCGTTTGCAAAATCCCGCTTGCCACGATCATCAAACCGCCCACTATCTTATACAAGTTTAAATCCTCTTTAAAGAACAAAAAGCCAAACATCACGGCAAAGAATATCTCCAAATAGGAGAGTATGCCGTATTCTGCAGCCTTCAGATGCCCTATGGCGTTTATCATAAGCATTATGGCAAAAAGGCCACAAACCAAAGACATGGCTAAAACTACAGCTAAATCTCCCATCGATAAACTAAAGGATGGTTTTAAAATAACAAGAAACGGTAGGATTGTTAAAAATCCTGCAATAAACTGAGAAAAGCTTATGCTAAGCAGGTCGTCTCTCTGCTTTATTGCTCTGTTTGAAACAATCAAAAGCCCATATGAAAGGCCTGACAGTAACCCATAAACAAAAGAGGATAGGCGGTCAAGTGAAAACCTAAACTCAAGTGTCGTTATAAGCCCTGCCATTGCAAGACCCAAACAGAGCAGATCAAATCCTGACAACTTTTCCTTTAAAAAGAAAACGCCCCCAACCGCTGCTATTTGGGGGCCTAAGTACAAAAGCAAAACAGACAACGACATCGATGTGGATTTTATAGATTGAATGTAAAATATGATCGTAAGGCTTAAAAACACACCGCTTGCTATAGTGGCCTTTGAAGGTAAGCCAAACCTGACCCTTTTGAGTATCAAAAGCAAAAACAGCACCACAACGGGGATGCCAAGCCTGAAAGCCGTTAAAACAAAGGCATCAATATCAACGGCCTTTACAAATACGCCGAGGCTCCCCATAAACAGTGCAGCTAAAACTGCTGATAAATAACCGATTTTTTTATCCATAGGCCGATTATATAAAAAAGTTTGCTTTAATCAAATGCCTCTTCTATAAATCCTGCCAAAATCACAACATCTTCAAGATAGACACATGCAACCTGCCCGGGCGTTGGTGCAAAGACCGGATGATCAAACTCCATAAGGAAGCTTTTTTTATCCAACGTGATGGTGCAGAATGCCTTGTCCATTTTTGAGCGGAGTTTGGCTTTGGCTTTGAATTTTTCACTTGGTGCATAAAGCAGATTTTCAACAGAAGCCCTAACCGTTCTTTTATAAAGCTCTTTCTTTGTGGATAGGTATATATTGCCTGTTTTGGGGTGTATGCTTTTTACATACAGGGCCTCTTTGTAGGCTATCCTTAAACCTTTTCTTTGACCAACAGTATAGCTGAATATACCCTCGTGTTTTTTTATCTTCTTGCCGCTTAGTATGAAATATCCCTCTTTTTCCTTTAGCCTATTTTTTAACAGGTCTCTATAATTACCCCTTACAAAACAAACATCAAAGCTATCTTTCTTTTGCGCTAAAGATAGGTTGATCTTTTCCGCTATTTGCCTTGTTGTTTCTTTTGAGTTTAGTTCACCTAAAGGAAACATAAGCTTCTTTATCTGACTCTCGTTCAAGAAGCATAAAAAATAGGATTGGTCTTTCTCCGAGGGTGATTTTGCAATAAGGGGTTTGTTTAACAGCTTACGGCTAATTCTTGCATAATGCCCTGTCGCAAGTTTGTCGCAGTTTAGTTTATCTGCTACTTCCAATAGATAATTAAATTTAACATATCTGTTGCAAACCACACATGGGTTTGGCGTTTTTCCGTTTAGGTATGTATTAAAGAAATAATCAATTACACCTTTTTTGAATTCCAAAGAATAGTCAAAGCAGTGCCACTCTATGCCTAAAAATTCAGCTATTTTTTCTGCCTGTTTAATGTAAGACTCATCATCGTATAGCTTGAGTGTAATACCGACAACCTCATGGCCTTCTTTTTTTAGCAAAAACGCCGCAGTGGCAGAATCCACACCACCCGACAGTGCAACGGCTACCTTCATACAGGCTTAATATACACATTTAAAGCTTAAAGTCCAAAAACTTAGAAATTTTGGTTTCACGCGCAAATATTAACATTTTGTAATTTGACTTAGTAAGTGTGAGGTTTTATAAATGTTTGTATGAGGATTCTTTTAATTGAAGACGATAAAGAAACTGCCCATTTCATAATTAAAGGTCTATCTGAGAGTAACTATACGGTTGACCATGCTGATAACGGAAAAGACGGTCTCTATCTAGCCGTGAACAGTAAATATGACCTTTTAATAATCGACAGAATGCTACCCGGAATTGATGGGCTTAGCATAGTAAAAATGTTAAGAGCTGCAGACAAAAGAATGCCTATTTTGATACTTAGCGCTCTTGGCAGTGTTGATGAAAAGGTGGAGGGCTTAAGAATTGGTGCTGACGATTACCTTCCTAAGCCGTATGCCTTTTCTGAGCTCCTAGCCAGGATTGAGGTTTTACTCAGAAGAAACAAGGAATCTCAGGCTAAATTTTTGCAGGTTGCGGATTTAAAGATAAATCTTGAAAATTACACGGTCACAAGGGCAGCTAAGAAAATAGAGCTAAAACCTACTGAATTTAAGCTGTTAGTGTATCTTGTGCGCCATAGAGGTCAGGTTATAACCAGAACAATGCTGCTTGAAAACATTTGGGGATATAATTTTGACCCCCAAACCAATATTGTTGATGTTCATATAAGTAGATTAAGATCAAAAATTGATAGGGGGTTTGATAAAGAACTTATAAAAACCATAAGGGGAATAGGATACAAGATTGAAGAGTAGTTTAAGAAAGCTTTTTCATACCACTGCAGTGAGGTTATCCTTAAAATACTCCCTTGCATATATTTTTATATTAGGCTTGGCATTCTTGGTTCTTTATTGGTTTATTACGGTATTTGTTCAGGATCAAATTAAGATTAATCTTTTAAGGGAGTCCAAAAAGATAGAATCCATTTACATCGGTAGAGGATTAAAAGCCGTTAAAGATTACATATTGTCCCACGAACAATTCAAAGGAGAAGATCATAAATATTATCTTCTTGTTGACAGAAGAGGTAATATTATCGCAGGGGATTTAAAAAAATGGCCTTTAAACCTAAAAACCGGTGATCCTGTGAAGAATATATGGGTTTCCGATAAGGACATTATTGGCAAAGTTGAAGATGGCGATGGTTTTTGGCCAATGATAGCAATTCGTTTTAAAGATGGATCGAAAACTTTGATAGCTCAAGGAATTAAAGGCACGGAAGATTTAAGGGAGACTCTATTTGCAATAATGGCGGGTATATTTACTTTAATAGTTATATTGCTGCTTGTACTGGGGTTATCCTTAGGGAGAAATATAGTAAAGCATGCTGAAAATATAGAAAACGCATGTAAGGGTATAACTGATGGAGATCTGTCAAAAAGAATAAAACTAAGTAATAGAAATGATGAATTTGACACTATAGCAGGACATATAAACGACATGCTGGATGAACTGGAAAGGTTTATAAAACAGTCAAGGGAAGCATCCAATAGTATAGCTCATGACATAAAGACACCCTTAAACAGGATAAGGAATAAGCTTGAAATGGCTTTACTTGAAAAAAAAGAGTGCTCATTAGAGTTTTTGAGTAGCGTTATCAATGACATAGACAGGATAATAAAAATGATTAATGCGCTTTTGGATATATCACGTATAGAGACGGGCGCTTTAAGAGAAAATTGGAAGAAAGTAAATATTTCAAAATTGATACAAGAAGCTGTGGATTTTTACCAACCGCTTGCCGAAGATAGGGGTATAGAAATATCCTTAAATATAAATAATGGCCTGTTTATTAATGGTAATAAACAACTGCTTTCTCAGTCAATGCTCAATATACTGGATAATGCTTTAAAATACACTCAAGAAAACAGTAAAATATTTATTTTGGCCAAGAAAGAAGGGAATTTTATTGTTGTTTCTGTGTGTGATAATGGGCCTGGTGTAAAAGCAGAAGACTATGAGAAGTTAACAAGAAAATTTTTTAGGCTCGACAAATCTCGAAATTTAGCGGGAAACGGTCTTGGTCTAAGCCTTGTAAAAGCTGTAATGGATCTGCACAAAGCAGATTTGATTTTCAAAGAAAACAAGCCCGGTTTGTGTGTAGAGATGAGGTTTAAGGCAGTTCAGGAGTTGTCTGATAGTTTATAAAATACAGAGAATTAAAACCCGATAGCACAAAACTATTTACCTGTTGAAGGAATTAAAAAACATAAAAATCAATGACAAACATAGATACAACAGATGCGAATGTAGTAGAATATAGACACATTTAAGATTAAATTAAGGTCAATCAGAAGAGAGAAAATCTGCTGCATAAAGTACATAAAATACCGTTATAGAAATACAGCCTGCAAGCGAAAACTCGAGCGCCGCACTCACACCTATATGTTTCCAAATTGTGCCGCATATATACGCACCGGATGCCCCAAACACTGCAACGCCTGCATAAAAAATACCGTATATTGAGCCTTTGTTGTCGCTTGAATCTGCAATGAGTGCCCTGTTGGCATTAAGTGATATAACGGTAAAGAGCCCTAAAAATATATAGGCAATCCATGTAAAAACAGGCTTTTGAATATAAAGCAGAAACTGGGCAAAAATTCCGCTTGCATAGGCTACAAGCATCATTTTCTTTGTGCCTATCTTGTCTATAAGGATACCGGAGAGATAGCTTGTTGCTGTCTGAGTGGTTGTGGATACAATAAAAAGCAGGGGAATAAATGTTGTAGCAATGCCGACACCCTTTGCCTGCATTGTAAAGAATGCCTCGTTAAAGATGAAAAATATAAAGATAAAGTAGAAAAACAGTATTTTTACGGTTGCCTTATCCTTGTATGTGAGTTCAAAATGAGCAGCACTTTTTTTCTTTGCCCTCTTTACATTTTTTACAAATAGCGCAACTATTGCCACACCTACAAAACCCGGTATGAGCGTCGCATGAAATATATTTCGTATTATAGTTTCATTTTGACCGAAGTGGTAAAGCAGTGCAAAAAGGAGAATCGTTCCGCTGAGTTCTCCTGCGATATCCATTGTTTTGTGAAAACCGAATGTTTTTCCGCTGCGTTTTTTCTTGCTGTAGAAAGCAATCATCGAATCTTTTGGGGCAGAGCGCATAGCCTTTCCAACCCTTTCCACGGCCTTAAGCAGAGCGATTTCTATATAGTTATATGCAGAGCCAATTAGAGGTTTGGAGATGGCTGATACGAGGTATCCTCCGACAACAAGCGGTTTAGTAATATTTAAACGGTCGCTAATATATCCGGAGACGAAGCGCAAAGCGTAGGATACAAATGTGGAAACAGCAACAATAATACCCAATTTATCCACACCTTCGTGTAGTGTATAAACAACAAAAACGGGCAGAACGGGATTAATCATAGCTGAAGCCATATCTGTAAAATAGCTTACCCACCCAAGCAGTACCACATTTTTGTCAATATTCTTCATAATTCATACACTCTCATTTAGGTTGCAATTTAAATTTTAGTGTAATTAATTTTATCATAAAAATTTAAACAATACCTCTATAGATTTAAAGAGAAAATAGAAAGATAATACAATCAACAATGCTCCCATAATTTTATTGATTTTACCTTCTGTCTCGTAGGGTATTTTTTTTACCTACTTTCCTTAAAAACAAGGCAAGGCTTGAAAGGTAAGAAGCTATGCCAGCACCGGCTGATAGAAGAAAAATGACCGTATATACTGGTTTAAAATTAGATACTATTCCCACGCTTTTTATAAATTCAAAACAGAATAACCACAGAAAATTATCGGTGGATTTGTGACAGCCAGGGAAAATCCTACAAGCAATGATGTATGAGATTTAAACAGCATTGTTTTTTCAGTATTGTTATAGCCATCCTTATCGTTGTAAATTAACGTAAAAACTCCCAGAACAATTAGTATTATTCCGCCTATAAGCCAAAAGAATGCCTCCACCTTTTCATCTTTTAAGAAAGGTGCTATCCCAAACATAGCTATAAATCCATACATCAAATCCGATGTAATAGAACCTGCAACAACCATTAAAGCTTCTTTGATATAGCCAGTCATTGATCTTTTGGCTATCTCAACCTGAGTTGCACCTATAGGGATAGCTGTAAAAAAACCGATTATATATGATACTATAATTAACAGAATAAATCTCACTGCACTATTGCTCTTTGGATAAATAGTTTATTATATCTTTTGCAACTTCAAATTCATTTATACCCTCAAAACACCTTATTTTTTTACATTTTTTTGCTTTTTTGTTTACACATGTTAAGTTTCTACACACGGCGTTGGAGATATATAATTTTGATGGTGCATCCTGACCAGGATTTAGGAAATGACTGTTATACGAATCATATCCGTACATTCGAGCCGAAGTGGCCCCAAAAATAGAAAAAACCGCTGTTTTGTTTCTCAGCTGACCCCCTGATTCGCTGAATTTTCTTGCTGCGGCAATGTGCATGGTTCCTGTATCCGATGTAACAAAAACATCACAAAAATCTATTAAGGCTGCGTAAACATCAATAGGTATATCCTTTGGAACTATAGTGATTTTACTGCAATTTGACAAGGATTTAATCAAATTTTCCTCAATGCCTGTATAAGTATGCCCTGAAGTTAAGAGGATGGCTTTAACAAAGTCCGATTCGCATAATTTTTTATTATATTTACTTGTATCTCAAAAGGAATTTGTGAATAAATTGACGTGGCATTGGGATTAAAAAGAACTAACCCTTTTTTATTTATTAGTGCTTTCTTAAGTAAAAATTGCTCGGCTTTGTGTATAGCTTTATTAGGCAGCCATATTGAAGGTACAAAAATATCGACATCTATTTCTGGGTTGTTGCTACTTCTTAGATTGCTGAATAGGTTGGAAAAGTAATTGTATGCTTGGTATGATATATGATTTATATTATTATTCATAAGCTCGTTATAAATAATACTTGCTGATAATGCTTTGTAGTCTATGAAAGGTGATTGCTCGTCATCTACAATAGAATCTTTTTCAAAAAAGGGGCACAAGTTTATTGCAAAATCGTATTTTTTTGAATAAATTAGAGAAATAACCGATTTTCTGCTTGTATGTATATCATAACTGAGAATGTTAAGTGTATCATTGACATAAGGATTGTTGGCAATAAGATTGTAAGTATTTACATTAACAACATAATCTATTTTAGATTGTGGAAAAGCTTTTTTGTAGCCAAGACGACACTTTGAAGGTTTATCGCATCGCCTATGTTCAAATCACTGATAATAAGTATTTTTTTAGGGTTTTTTACTTTTTCTATAATTTTAGTGTCCATTTTTTGCAAAAGATTTACTACAAATGCATTGGTAGCTAAAGCAGCAAAGCCGTTTGTAATAAATTTACCTGTTTTTGGCATTGTGTCGGTAATTTTCGAAGATACTGAAGCGATTGCATCGGGAAAGTAAAAAGAATTTACAAATTCTGTAAGTTTGTCGTATAAACCATATAATAAAGAAAAATTATCCTCAAACATAGATATCACCTCTAACCTATTTTTACATTTTATTACAGCGGCAGGTGGCATGTTTACCCACACAATATTTGCAATATATGTTTCTTTAAAAATTTTTCTCAGAATTTTTCTGAATCTGATTTGACTTGTCAGAACAAACGTGTGTATGTATGAATAAGTTAGAAAAACTCCTCCTGGATCTAATATACTGTAAATTATTTTCAACAGACTAATTTGTGTCTTTTGATTAAAAGCTGTCCAAGGAAGGGAGGATATTATTGAATCAGCTTTGTTAATGCAGTACTGTTCCATGTATTTTTCTACATTTTCAACAGAGTCGTTTATGACTATGGCATTGGGAAATTTTTTCTTTACTATTTCTGTGAAGGTTCTGTTTATGTCAAAGGTCATAAAAATAGCCCCCGAGGGAAGATTTGATACTATATCTTCTGTTATTGCACCGTTGCCACAGCCAAACTCCAACACAACCTCAGCATTGTTAAGTTCTGCTTTGTCAATCATAATTGAAGATAAAACCTTGGATGAGGGAGCTATTGAGCTAACGGTTATGGGGTGAGATAAAAATTGTTTTGAAAATTCTAAGATATCTCTCACTTTAGCACCTCCTGCTTTGGTTGCTCTATTTTTATAAGTGCCGTTGGCTCTCCTCTATCCAATGCAAAAAAGATTACTTTATAGTTTTTGAAATAACTTAAATATTTCCTTTTTGTATAGACATAGAATGTGTCTTTTTTGTTCTTGAAAAAAATTATACTTCCTGTATCTTTAAGACATCTTCTTGTATACGCTATCAAGGATTGATTGTTAATCCTAAATTCGTATAGGGGGTAAGGATTATTTAGCATTATTTTCCATATTTTTTTCTCAGGTCTATGAGATTCTAATTGCATTAATGTTATCGATAAAAATAGACTTACAATTATTGTTTTGTAAAAGATTGTGTTTTTTGGATTGTGTGCGAAGTTTAACATGCCCATGCATACTATTCCAAAAAAGGCGGTGGGTATTAGCAAATACAACCTTTCTTCAAATAAATAGACCGAAATGGCAAATCCAATGGCAAGTTCTATTGTAAACATGATGACTGATTTTGTTTTGGTGTTTTCTAAACTATCCATATATTGAGCGAATAAAATACCCAAAGGTAAAAAAGAGACGGCTATATAGTGTGGCAGCTTGTTATATGACATTGAGAAAAATAAAAAGACCCACGCAAACCAACTTAGAAGCACTCTGTTTTTGCTATCTTTCAAATCCACTTTTTTCGATAGGTCTTTCACATAAGGCCACCAAAAGAACAATACGGCTATTAATATGGGTACATAGTAATAAAAGGGGTTTGGATGTTGATGCGCTCCGCCTGTGAATCTCTCTATGTTATGATAGATAAAAAATTTATTTATAAATTTTATTCCGTATAGGAGATATAACTCTAAATACCATGGAACGCTAACTATTGCAAAGATTGCAAGGCCTAAAATGTTTTTCCTTGTGAAAAATTTTTTCAAACCTGTTTCTTTTTTTACTATCCATAGATACAACAGATAGTTGAACCCTGGTACGACTATGCCTATAGGGCCTTTTACTAAAAAGGCCAAAGCTGTTGTAAGCCAAGCAATACAATATTTTTCTTCTATGAAATAGTATGTTGCCATCAATTCAAATAGAATCAAGCTCATATCCGGATATACGGATCTAGTTAAATAAAAGAAGAACAAAAAGGAGAAGTAGGCAATAATTGAGTTGGTTGAAATTTTCTCTGATCTGAACAGCGTATAAGAGAGTTTGTAAATATAAATCGCAGTAAATGCCCCTGATATAATTGAAGGTAAACGTGCTGCGTATTCTATTATTCCAAGTGGATCTATTCCATTTCTAATTAAAAAATCAACAGAAAACAGCTTAAAAAACGCCACTAATTCCCAGTAAAACAAGATAGGTTTATCAAATCTTACATGACAATTGAAAAATGGCACCAAATAGTTCTTAGATTCTATCATCTTAAGGGCGGCATCAACATATTTAGGTTCGTCAGGGGGAAAGAAAGATACATAAAAGCTTCCAAATGAGAAGAGCAAAAATGAGAATACAAATAAATTTAATTTGTTTTTGAAAACCAACTCAATGAACTTCATCGGCTCTGCCTCTTTTTAGCTTTTTTAACAAAAATCCAGAAGCTTTTATCCATTGCTTCCGATGGACTACCAAGGTATGGAAAGTGCAAATAAAGTAAAGATAGTTGCTCATCGGATCGTTTGATGGGGTAGTTCTCCACATAATATTTCCAAATTGCGCTTACAAGGCCGCTTCTGTCTGCGCCTGCCTTGCAGTGTATAAGAATTGGCTTTGGTATCTTTTCTAGAATGTTAATCAATTTGATTAATTTTCTGGGTTTTGCGATTTTATTTGGTGACAATCTAAAATCTATGTGCACTAAGTTCAATTGCTTTGATAATTTTATTTCTTCTTTATACCAGTTTTTTCCCTGTTGCTTGCCTCTGAGATTTACAATGCTTTTTATGTGATATTGTTTGATGTAGTATAAAAGCTCATCTTTATCCAGTTGGCCGCTTCTGTATAATGCACCGTTTTCTACGGTGTGAAAATTGCCATTTTCTTCCATATATACTTCAAAACATATTACTGAGCTTGCTATTACTAATAAAAGTAGCAGTAATATTAACATCTTCCTGTTTTTTATCTTTTGAAGCAGAAACTCCCATAGTCTTTCATATATTAGAATGATCTTTTCATTTAAAGGGTTTAGAATTCCTTTTAGTTGAATTATTAAAAAGGGGGGAAGTAAGGCAACTGCAAATGATCCAACTATGTCTAAGGGCCAATGAACCCCGCTGTAAACCCTTGCAAGACCCACCATAAGCCCAAGAGCCGTTATAATTAAGCCGTGCAACCTTAGTTTGTGTTCTAAAAGAAGGTAAAACCCCAAAGATAGAAATAGGGTAACATGGTCTGAGGGGAAGGATGAGTCAGCAGAATGTTGAAAAAGAACTTTGCCTATATGCATCATAAAAGGTCTTGGATGGAAGTAAATTAAGGATATCAAGTAATTTATTAAAAGCCCAAGTAAAGCTGAGTAAAAAGCCAATAGAGACTGTTTTTTGTAATATTTACTGCTCTTTGCGAACATCCATATCAGATAGATAGGTATGACAAAGACAAGATATTTTGCGACCACTATTGCCAAAATAGATAATATTTTGCAGCTTTTTTCATATCCGTTTATCATTTTGAATATTTCCAAATTAGGATTGCCCATAAAGCCACCTCCTATTGTTTGCATTTTATGCATATTGGATGAAATCTGATTTGACTTTTTATTAAAAATTTTTAATTTAACAGTTAGAGTGGTTTATTTAAGCCAAATTATATAAGCTTTGCCATCTGTAAAAAACTTGTCTCCGTAGAAATTGTAGCCTGAGAATGGTTCCACAAACTGGATTTTTTTATATTTTTCTATTAAATGTTTTGATCTGAGACTGTTAAAAAAGAACTCTCTTTCTTTGTCTATGTTGGGGTTAATTTTATGTATTACCCATTTCAGTCGAGTATCAAAACTTACAGCAGCCACATATATTTCCTCACCCTCTATAGAGTAGTATGTTTTCCATATTCTGCCATGGTGTCTAAGTTTTATACTCTCACCTTTTATGGGTTTCTCTATACCAAAATTGTTGACCTTGTAATTCCAGAAACCAGGGGATATGGGCGCCTCATTATAAGGCTTGTTGTGAATTAGTGCAATTATGGATTTTTTTATGGATTTCAAACTTAATTTGTCGGCAAAATACCATCCAACCACACTCATGTCTTTTTTTAGTGTATAGTCGTTTTTTGCTATGATAATCAAGTTAATAGGCTCTTCTTTTTCTCCTAATATTGTTGTTGTGTATCTTAAATCGCTATTTTTAAATACCGATAAAGCACTTTTGGTTGGTGTTAAAGTGAGATGTATTTTGTTCGTTGATTTGGGATTGAACTCGACTGCAAATATTGCACAGATGGTTAAGGATAATAGGATGATTGCATAGGAGGTATATTTTTCTTTTTTACTTACAAAAAATTGATTTTCTGGGTTTTTATAATTGAGAAACTCACAGATGCCTATTGCGATTATCAACCAACACGATCCTATAAGATATCCTGCCCAAACATCGCTGAAATAATGGACATCTAGGTAGATTCTGCTTGCACCGATGAGAATTACTACAGCAAGTCCAGCCATAGCGATATTAAATTTAGATTTTAGTTTTTTTGCCTGAGTTATATAAAAATATGTTAGAAAGCCATAAAAAGCTGCGGATATGGTTGCATGCCCGCTTGGGAAGGAATAGCCAACGGCACTGTAATAGGCTTCCAGAGGCCTTGGTCTGTGCAGGATAAATTTTATAGACCAGGTTGTGGCGGTTGAACCCACTATGGAGACAAAAAGCGGGAATATGCATTTTCTTTTTCTATATATGAGGAACAAAATTATGGACATAGCTGTAATAACAATTATTGTTTTTTTATTTCCAAACATGGTTATAAACAGCATTATCTTTACAACCGATACATTTCTGAAATGATAAATAAGATTTGAAAACATGATGTCGAATTTATATAGCATGTTTTTGTGAATGATTTCTGATGTTGTTTCTATAAATAGGGAAAATAGGTATACAAAACTTAATGATAAAATTGTGAGCGGCAAGCCGTTGAATCTTTCTAGGGTTAGCCTGGAATTTAAAAAACCAAACAACTTTGGGTATTTGTCTATTAGCCTTAATATGTCTGAATTTGTTTTTAAATAATTCCAGATCGATTTTTGGAGGGCGAGTATGTAAGAACCATATTTTACAAAGAAAAATTTAAATGCATACAAGACAGCAAATATAAAGAATATGATTGCAATGACTATTGTTATTCTTCCCAACCACGCCTTGGCAAGATTTATAGAGCTGCCAAACAAGTACCCAGCAGAAAGAAACTCAAAGCTCCACGCTATAGCACCTATAACATCCCAAAATAGGAATTTAGTTAGTTTTGTATCCATGCTTCCGGCTATAAAAGGGAATGTTTCTTTAAGTCCTGGTATCAACCTTCCGATGGAGAGGCTTCGAGCTCCATACGAATCGAAGAATCTTTTGCCTTTTTCCAGGTGACTCTTTTTCAAAAACCACTTTTCTTTTACAATCCAAGATTTACCATACTTTTTTCCAAGTTTATAGTTTATATAGTCTCCAAGTACAGCAGATGAGACGGTGAATGCCATTAAATAGAGAAAATTGTAATATCCCGCTGCACTTAAGGCGCCGAATATTAACACGATAGTTGAGCCTGGTATAAAAAGCCCTATAACCAAAATTGTTTCAAGTAGTGTGGCTAAGGCAGCAATCCAATAACCCAAGATGCCTAAATGGACTACATAAGGTACTATGTAGTTGTTGAATATCTCTGTTAAATGCATAAAACTCTCATTCCTCCAAACTTAATTATTTTGATACATTTCCTACTTTGTTATAAAATTAAAATATGTTTGAACACTTTTAAATAAGAAATAAAACGAAATCACGATTAAAAAAATGCCAAATGCTTTGTTTATTTTATGCTCTGTTTTATAGGTTAGAATTTTACCAATTTTATTTATAAGCAAAGCCATGCTTATTAAATATGAGACAATGCCGACTCCGGCAGATAGAAGAAAGGCAATAGAATATGGAGTTTTGATACTTTCCATGATGTTTATGTCTTTCAAAAACTCAAAACAAAACAGCCACCAAAAAACTATTGGCGGGTTCGTTATAGCAATAAGTAAACCTATGAAAAAAGATGTGTGTATCTTAAATAATTTTGCCTTTTTGATATTGTTTTCAGTGTATCTGTTGCTATAGATTAAGGTATAAAGTCCTAGAATGATTAGTATAATTCCCCCTATAAATAAAAATAATGCCTCGATTTCTTTGTCGGCTAAAAAGGGGGCTATGCCAAAAATAGCTATAAAACCGTATATTAAATCAGATATGGTTGAACCTAAAGCTACCATGATTGATTCTTTTACATAGCCAGATATTGATCTTTTGGCCATTTCTATTTGTATTGGTCCTATAGGTATAGCTGTGATTAGCCCTATAATGTATGAACTGAAAAGCAGTAGAATAAATTCCATCTTTTAGGTTTTTTCCTTAATTTATTTTTGTTTGTTCTCTGTTGATGAATCTTTATTTTATACATTTTATTATAACAGCAGGAGGCAGATTTAGCCATACAGGTTTTGATGTTCTTACTACTCTAAATTGCTTGTGCAGTATGCTTCTAAATCTACTTTGACTGGGAAAAATAAAGGTGTGTAAATATGAATATGTTATAAATATTCCGTTGGGTCTTAGTATTCTATGGATTAAATTTAATAATTTACTTTGAGTGGATAAGCTGAATACTGCCCATGGGAGAGATGATATTATGATATCTATCTTATTAATGGAGTGCTGTTTCATATGTTTTTCGACATTTTCTACAGAGTCATTTATTACAATAACTTCCGGGTATTTACGTTTTACTATTTCTGTGAAGTTTTTATTGATGTCAAAGGCGACAAGCATTGCATCTTTTTTGATGTTTGAAATTATACTTTTTGTTATTGCTCCACTTCCACAGCCGAATTCAAATACAATCTTGCTGTTTTTAGGGTTGATTTCTTTGGTTATTGCGGAAGATAGGAATTTAGAAGAAGGTGTTATTGAGCTTACGGCTATGGGGTGAAATAGAAATTGTTTTAAGAATTTTACAAATTCTTGCATTCATCATCTCCTCTAAAAACTTTTTAATTATAGAGCTTTATTATTAAGCCAATATTTCTTGAAGATTAATAATTTGTAATTATTTTGCTTGGGCCTAATCCGGGATGCTTGTTTAGATAGTTAAATAAAGGTGTATCCTATAAACGTTTTCTGAGGTCTTAATGTTTTTATTTAAATGAAAAGTGGCTTATTTTTTGATATAAAATATAACTGGGTGGAAAGGTGAAGCTACAAGGTAAGAAATTGATTTGTCTAAGATTTTATCTGATTTATACTTCTTGGTTTTTCTTCTGAAATATTAAGGGATGGTAGAAATGGAAATGGTTTATGTAATAGGTCACAGGAATCCCGATACAGATGCAATATGCTCAGCTATCGCTTATGCTAAACTAAAAAACACTATAGACAAAAACAAAACATACATACCCGCACGATGCGGCAATCTAAACAAACAAACCAAATTTGTTCTGAATAGGGCAAGCGTTGAACCTCCCGTTCTTTTAAACGACATCTATCCAAAAGTAGCAGATATTATGACCAAACCGCCCATAGCCCTAAACACTGATGCGCCGTTATTCAAGGTAATGCAAACAATCAAAGAGAAAGGTATAAGGCTAATACCTATAGTTGACCACGACGATAAACTTCTTGGTATAATCAGTGTTTTTGAGTTAACAGATTTCTTTATCTCAGACAGAATAGACAAAAAACCCAAATACCTTTTTGACCTTGATAACTTCAAAGAGGTGCTTGGGGGCTATTTCATCAAAAGAAAAAAGGAAAAAACATTTAAAGGACAGATAATAATAGGTGCTATGCCGTTTGAAAAATTCAAAGACTATGCAAAAGATTTAACCCCCAAGGAGACCGTCCTCATAGTGGGCAAAAGAACAAAAATACTGAACTATGCTATAGAAAATCAATTCAGATGCATCGTTCTAACGGCCATAGATTCAAAGGAAGATCTAAAGGATATCAACTTCGATAATTTTGAAGGTAGTGTGTTTGTCTCCCCTTTCGATACAGCCCAGACTGCAAGAAGACTAACCCTGAGCTCCCCTGCATCATCTGTTTTAAATAAAGATGTCAAAACAATAAAAGAAACCGATTATCTATCCTCAGCAAGAGACCTTCTCAACCAGACAGCTTATAGGGGTTTGCCCGTTGTGAACGATCAAGGAAAGCTTGTTGGAATCATAACAAGGTCGGACATAATCAAGAGTTTCGCCAATAAAGTGATACTGGTTGACCATAACGAGATGGCTCAGGCTGTAAACGGGATAGAAACCGCAGAGATCTTGGAAATCATAGACCACCACAGGCTTGGAACAATAAAAACAACCTACCCTATCTTTTTCTATAGCAAACCGTTGGGCAGCAGCTGCAGTCTTGTATATCAGTTATACAAATACCACAATATAGAGCCTGATAGCCAAACGGCTTTGTTGATGTTAAGTGGTTTGTTATCCGATACGGTTATTTTAAAATCACCCACAACAACAGATGAGGACATAAAAATAGCCAAAGAACTATCAGAGCTATCCAGTGTTAACTTAGAAGAATACGGCAGGGAAATGTTTGAAAGCACAGGGACGATTAACTCCAAATCAGCAGATGAAATCGTAAAGACCGACTTTAAGATATACGACGAGTTCGGTGTCAGGTTTGGCATAGGGCAGGCAGAGACAGTTAATTTAGAGATTCTGCCCAAAAAGAGAAGCGAGATTTTTGAAGAGCTTGAGAAAATAAGAAAGGGTAAACAATTGGATTGGGCTATGCTGCTTATCAGTGATATAATAACTTCCAACAGCTTGCTATTTACAACAGAGTTTGAGTGTGAAACATTATTACCCTATGAGAAAAAGGATAAAAATGAATATTTTTTACCGAATGTATTATCCAGAAAAAAGCAATTGTTGCCAATAATTTTATCGGTCCTTGAACAATTTAAAGATGAAGACAAAAGGGGTTAAGAGTCTGGACTGCTATTGTGAGAATCACTTGTATAATCATAATCAGCGTAGGGCTCAGCCCCAGAATAGGAATCCGAACTGGTTAAATGGCTCTCATGAGAATTTGCATTTTTCAATATAAACTTAAAGACTCTAAGAAAAACAAAGAAAAACAAGATAAAAACAGCTAAAATAAAGGCAACCGCCATGAAACCCATACCAGCCTCCTTATGTTTAATTTAATAATTAAACCATACTTTAATGTTACCATCAAATATTTTTCTACCCTTATATCCCCCACTTTTTATTTTAAACGTCCTCAGGTATCACCCTTACTTGTTTGAGGTTATAAGTATGTCTAAATTTGGCTGCCGGGGCATTTTGTATTGACACAGCATTTTTTTATTGAATTCTCAATCATTTTGTGATAATAATTTTGGCGCAGTCGGGGTGTAGCGCAGTTTGGTTAGCGCACCTGCCTTGGGAGCAGGGGGTCGGTGGTTCAAGTCCACTCACCCCGACCATTCGTTGTGCGCCCGTAGCTCAGCTGGATAGAGCAACGGACTTCTAATCCGTGGGTCAGAGGTTCGAATCCTCTCGGGCGCGCCAGTAAAAGCCTGTTATGAAGCCAGTCTTGAGAGCAACCTCAAGATTGGCTTTTTTAATTTTCCTGATTAGTTCACTAAAAGCGAAGGTAACGACTCCAAAGATAGACCGGGGTGTTTTCTTTTTCTTTACACTTCCTTTTTTTAATCTTTTTATTTCTCATTCTCTAAAATATATCCCCCTTTCCGCACTCAAACCTCTATCTTATTTGACCAAACCCAAATGCACAGAGTAAAAGAATGAAAAGGGTCTTAGAATAAACGGAACAGAAAATGCTTACATCTCCCTCTAAAAAGAGGGGGTATTTAAATGTTACAACAAAAAGCAGTTATCAAGAACATGGATCACTTAGGACTAATAGCTGGTATGATAGACGAACTAAAGATAGCAGAAACCATAGATGATGAAATACCATCATCAAGCAAATCAAAGAACCTAAGCTATGGCGAAGCAACAAAGGCAATGATCCTTAACGGTCTTGGTTATGTCAACAAGCAACTCTACCTAACTCCTCTCTTCTTCAAAGACAAACCACTAAAGAGATTATTCGGAAGGGATGTTGACTTCCCTTGGTTCAACGATGATGCACTTGGTAGAACATTAGATAAGCTCTTTGAATACGGCGTAAGTGAACTGTATGAAAAGATAGCAAGCAGGGCACTCAAAATACTGAACCTTACACCCTCTACCATACACTTAGACAGCACAAGCTTTCATCTTGACGGTAAGTATCCAAACCAAAAGACGAAAGAAGAAAAAGAAAAAGAAAAAGGAAAAGTAAAAGAAAGAAATGGAAAAGAAGAAAAGGGAAATAACAGTGAAGGAAAATGGGGAAAAGGAGGAAAAGAAGAAGAGTATGAGCCAACCCCGAGACATCCCCTAATTTTTGTGTCTCTCTCATCATACCAAATCCCTCCTCACTCTTCAACTCCCTTCCCAAACTTAGCAACAAACATCTGATTCAGTTCATATCTTTTAGCCTTAATCAGAGGATTAACATTCCAGGTTTTGTGTAATTTATCTGTTGCAATGAAAAGGGCAACATTTAGGATATCCATGGACTGGAAGAACCCTCCTTTCTTTAGCCTTTGTTTTTCAAAGGATGAATGTACAGATTCAACAGTGTTTGTTGAATTGATGTACTTTCTTATTACCTCAGGGTACTTTAAGAAGGCAAGGAGTTCTTCTTTTCTTGAGTCTAAATATTTGGTGTAGGTCTTGTATTGGTCTTTGAATCTGTCAATTATCTCTGTTTTGAAAATCTCTATCCCTTTTTCAAAGGTATCACAGGAGTATTTAATCTCCTTGAGCTTTTTGTTCACATATGAGGCATCCTCCTTTTTCATATGCTTGTATACGTTTCTTGATGCATGAACTGTGCATTTCTGAATATCCGAGTAAGGAAAGAAGGCTCTTATTGCCTCTGAGATTCCGTTGAAATCATCACAGATGAACATTAAGACCCTTTTCATTCCCCTGTTGATTAAATCCTGGAATACTTCCATCCAGGTGGATCTGTTCTCACTACCAAAGAATGAGTAATATCCAAGGAGTGTTTTTTGAGCATTTGTGTCTATCCCTACAACAGTGTAAACGACAGCTCTCTTTACCCTTTTATCCTTTTCATCCTTTACCATACAGTGATAGGCGTCTATGTATAGAAAATAGTAGTTTTCCTGAAGTTCTTTGGATTTAAATTCAAGCATCTGTGTCTTTATGTATTCAAATATCTCATCGTATGCTTTTTCACTAAAATCCAGTCCTCTCAATTTCATCTTGTGCACGATTTCCTGTTTTGAGTCTCCATTGATTAGGAAGGAGAAGATTAAATCCTCAAAGCTTTCATCATACCTTTGATATTTGGGAGGGAGAAGATGAGAGCGGAAGTTTCCGCTCCTTGTTCTTGGGACATCCAAATTCAGTTTACCAAGGCCTGTGTTTAGGCTCCTTTTGTAGGTTCCATTGCCTTTGTCTTCTGGGTTCTCAAGTAAGTACTCGTATCTTTCCTTACCCATTATCTCAATAAGTAGTCCTTCCATTAGGGTGGCCAGTTTATTCTTTCCGTATTCATCCAACTCCTTTACTACATCCATATCCATGTTTGAGATTATCTCCTTAAGCATCTTTCTGTTCATCTCTTAAAGCTCCTCCATACTTAGCCTAATTTCAGAGTTCATTAGAACAGTTCATTAAACCCCACTCCATTTTAGTAGGTTTGTGGGGGAGACACAAAAATATTTTAAGTCCCCCAACCCCAGTCTTTATCACCCAGGGATACAGCAGAGACCACCATCCAGAGCTCAATCAGGTGGTTTTAAATCTTATAGTAGAACACAAAGCAGGCATTCCCATATGGATGAAGCCTGCAGATGGTAATAAAATAGATACACAGGCATTTGCCAATATAGTAAAGGAGCATATTAACTCTTTAAAGAATGCTAATAATACAAAGACAAAGGTGATAGCCGATGCAGCCCTCTTTAGTTCTAAAACAATGGAAGAGTTTAAGAAAAACAACATGCTTTTCATCTCAAGGGTTCCATCGAAACTAAAACAGGCAAAAGAGATACTCAAAAACCACAATGAAGAGGAATTTATTCAGCTTGATGAGAACTATCAGGCTATCCAGTACACAGTAGATTATGAAGGAATGAAACAACAGTGGGTTTTATACAAAAGCAGTTATGCTAAATCAAGAGGGGACAAAACGATAAAGAAAGAGTATCAAGAAAAAGAAAAACAGGAAACAAAACTCATTGAGAAATTACAAAAGAGAGCATTTTTCTGTGAAGCTGATGCAAGAAAAGCATTTGAAGAAAAAACAAAGAAGTTAGAATGCATAATGATATCAGAGGCTAAACTCATATCAAAGCCCAAATACAAAACAAGAGGACGACCAAAACCAAATGCTAAACCAGACCACTATGAATACTACTGGATTATAGAGACCAAGCCAAATGAAGAATACCTAAAACAAAAACAGAACCAAAAGAGTGGCCTTTTTATCCTTGCAACCAATGATATGACACTGTCTGCCAAGGAACTGCTTGATGAGTATAAATCTCAACAGAGAATAGAAAGGGGCTTTAGGTTCTTAAAATCACCAGAGTTTTTAAGCGATGCCATGTTTCTAAAGAACCCAAAACGCATTGAAGCAATGCTTATGATAATGACACTCTCTTTGCTTGTCTATTCTGCCTTGGAATACAGAATAAGAAGTGAGCTTAAAAATCAAAACAAATCCTTTCCCAATCAACTTGGCAAACCCATTCAGAATCCCACTGCAAGATGGGTGTTTGAGAACTTCTTTGCTATACATCTACTCTTACTTAATGGGCAAGAGCAGATTGTTGGGTTGGAAAACAAGCATAGGCTGATATTGGAACTATTGGGTAGTAATTATATGGGGTTTTATGGTATAAATGGAGAAAGAGGTGCGGAATGAGGGAAAAGAGGAAATCTAAAGTGTTTTTCGAGAGGTGCTTATGAACGATTTACACAGAGATTTTAACAGAACCAGTAGGGTAGGTATAGCACAAAGGTTAAATAAATTGCCAAAGATTTCTTGTTATTATAGACTTAAAAAAACAGTAAAAAACGGTGTTTTTGCTTCAGTCATCCAATTGTCTTGAACCGCTTTTGTGCGCCGTTTGGGTTTTTGCAAGCCGGATCTTAAAGAGGGGTTTTCAATTTTGCAGTGATAGAGAGTAGGTTTTCAAAGAACGAGAGGCTGTTCTATGTTGTTGCTATAGCTCTGATTGCTTCTGTTTTTTTCTTTATGCGAAGCTGGGAGCCTTATTTAAGTGGTGATTCGCTTAAGCATGCAGCTGTAGCCAAAGGGCTTTTGTTTAATAACAATTGGTTCAATCTTAATCTTGTAGGTGAACCTTATCTAAAGAAGCCTCCTCTGTATTTCTGGCTCATGGCTTTATCGTATAAAATATTTGGTGTTTCAGCTTTTGCTGCCCGGTTTTTCCCTGCTCTGTTTGCCGTTTTTGACGGTATCCTTGTGTTTTATCTATCAAAGATGGTTTTTAAAAGAGACAGGGATGCGTTTGTGGCGTCTATGTTTTTTGTTATTAATTTTCATGTGATAAGGCTTAGCAGTATTGTTAGGATGGAAAGCATAATCACATTCTTTGTCCTGTTGAACCTATATTTACTGATAAAGGGAAGGTATGTGTCATCCGGTATTCCCTTGGGCCTTGGCGTGCTAACAAAAGGTCCTGTAGGTCTTATAGGCGTGTTTGTTTTTGTTATCTGGAGGCTACTTAAAAGGGATTTTTCATTTTTGAACCTTAGATTTTTTGCTGGTTTGACTTTGGCATTTATCTTGTCTTTTCCGTGGTATCTATATCAATTTATGGAAAATAAGGCTTTTTATAGCGAGTTTGTAGGCAATCAGATATTGGCAAGGATCAAAGGAACCCTATCGGAAGGTGATAAAAGAAGCTATCTGTTTTACTTTAGAAGACTGCTTTCCCGATTTTGGCCGGGTTTACCGTTTTTTGTTGCAGGATTATTCTTTTACTTTAAAAAGAAGCTATACAAACAGGAATACTGGTCTTTGTTTGGCATCTATCTATTGCTTGTGTTTGTGCTGATAAACATACCACATGAGAAGTTTACAAGGTATCTGTATTATCTTTACCCTATAGCAGCCCCGTTTTGTGCCATCGGGTTAAAAAGACTTAATCTGGATAAGTATGTATTTGAATTTTCCCTTGTGCTTGCTGTTTTGTTTTTAGTTGGTGGTTTTATTCATAAAAAACCCTTTCACCATCCATTCAAAGAGGTCTTTCCTTACTCGGTATATGAAAATTACTGCAGGAAGGTGAGAGAGTTGGGTAATGTACAGATAGTTAACCTGCAAACCCTTCAGAAAGCATATTTTTACTTTTACTGTATCGACAAGCCAGAACAAAAGCCCAAATTCGCTCTTGTTTACAAGGATAAAACCCTTGCTATAAAACCCATAGATTAGGCTTTAAGGTCTATATGACCATCCTTTGTTTTTGCTCTTCTTTTTTGTTCCTGTTTGTCTTTTTCGATTGTGTTGGATGGATGGTTTTCAGCCTCTTCGATTTTAGTTGTTTTTTCCTCTTTTTCTTTCTTCTCTATCAGGCCTTTGAATGTGTCAGCTGCTGCAGCCTGAGAGAGTGGGTTTTGGTTTAGTTGGCTCTGGGCTGTTGCATTTAGTATGACATTTTGAATGTCAATAGGTCCAACCATAATTACTCCTTAAACAACATCCTCCTTATAAACTCATGCCCGTTTTCAATAAATAGCCCATTTTTACAAGACGCCTCTGTATATGAATCGGCTTTTTTTGGGCTTTTTGAATCCCATACGGCAAACGGAACAGCCTCTGCGGTGTGGGTCTTTATCTTTATGGGTGTTGGATGATCCGGTAAAACGGCTATCCTTAGCTCTTCATTTAGGCTATCCGCCCTTTTTATTGCCTCCCCTACTATTTTTCTATCAAACAGCTCTATCGCTTCTATCTTTTTTTCAACATCACCCATGTGTCCTGTTTCATCTGTTGCCTCAACATGCAAATAGACAAAGTCGCCGCCATCCTGCAAAAACTCAAAGGCTGCATCTATTTTACCCTCGAAATTGGTATCCAAAAAGCCCGTTAAACCCTCTATCTGTGGTATGAACATGCCTGTGAGTTTTCCAAGACCCACCATTAGATCAACAGCACTAATCATGCAACCATCCTTGCCAAACTCATCCCTAAATAGCGGCATGGACGGTTTTTTGCCCTCACCCCATAGCCATATTGCGTTGGCTTTTGGATATATCGTATTGTCTTTTAAGATTTCCTTGGTTTTGTCCATTATGGATATAAGTTTATCTCTTGCCTCTCCTTTGGGCAGGTGTTCGTATATGCTTTGGTCGGATATGTCATGTGGCGGTGTTGTTATATCGGTTTCTCCTCCTCTCCAGATCATGAGGTTTCTATAGCTTACGCCTGTATAAAACTCTATGCCGTCCTCTTTCAGCTGCTCATTTAGAAGTTGTATGAGTTTACTTGATTTTTCAGTTGGTATGTGTCCAGCTGAAAAATCCTTCATTATGTTGTCCTCTATAGATACAAAATTGCATCTATATGCCACATCATTATCATCCATTTTTATGTCCTTGCTGATAGCCTCAAGCGGGGCCCTTCCTGTATAATACAGCTTTGGGTTGTATCCCAATACACTCATATTTGCCACATCGCTGCCAGGATGCATACCTTCAGGCACTGTTTTTACCATACCTTTTATGCCGGATGCTATTATGTCCATATTTGGTGTGTTTGCATACTCTAATGGGGTTTTACCGCCTAATTTCTCAATAGGCCAATCTGCCATACCATCGCCTAACAGTATCATGTACTTCATTCAATCACCCCTTTATGATTTTTATGTAGAATTCCCTATTTCTTGGACCGTCGAATTCCATAAAGAATATGCCCTGCCATCTGCCCAAAACGAGTTTGCCGTTTTCTATAATTACATTAACACTACTACCTACTAAAGAGGCCTGAATATGGGCATCGGCGTTCCCCTCCAAGTGCTTGTATTTGCTTGAGTATGGTATTAGTCTTGTTAGTTCTTCAAGCATATCTTCGCAAACTGCAGGGTCGTAGGCCTCATTTATTGTTATCCCTGCTGTTGTATGCGGCACGTAAATTACTGCAACACCGCTTTTAATTTTTTCTACCTGTTTTTGTACTATGCTGGTTATTTCTATAGCTTCCTTTCTTGTGTAGGTTTTGATTTGTTCTATTATCACGATGCCCTCCTTCCAACAGTTTATTTTACATATTTTAAAAGTCAAACATTGCTGCATTCTTGCTGTTGAATCGCTAAACCAACTTATGTCTTGAATTATAGCAAATTATATGGTATTTAACCAGGCAATGGGTAAGGTTGCGATTAAGGGAAAAAATTTCCTAGGATTTGAGATAGAGATACACCAGACAGATAAAAAAAAGGCGTTTAATGAGCTTGAGAGTCTTTTGGCTGTATCAAGTCAATATATGAAAAATGCTATAATTACCTTAAAACTCAACTCTTCCAATAAATCTTTAGCTGGCGATTTTATTGATTTTTTAAAAGAAAAAGGGATTTTGTTAAGTGCTATAGTAGTTGAAGATAAAGAAAACCTCAATGTGGATTTGCCCGTAATCGAACTTAAGCACATCCATCTTGTGAATGAGGCCAACGAAAGAGAGGTTTCAACATTCAGAGGCAATCTAAGAAGTGGTCAATCTATAAAGGCTAATGGTGATTTGGTTGTCGTGGGTAATGTTAATTCGAACTCATACATCTATGCCACTGGCAATATATTTGTGTTGGGCAAGTTGTATGGCGTGCCTCATGCTGGTTATGGTGGCAACGATGATGCCGTTATTTTTGCTTTTGATTTGAATCCACCACAGATAAGGATAGGCAACTATATAACCCGATCGCCTGAGGAGAATGTGCTATTGAAGAAGAGGGATAATATTGTTTCTGAAGTTGCCTATGTAGATGAAGACGGCATAGTGATAATGTCTTATAGTGAGTGGCTAAATACAAAATAGGAGTAGGTTATGTCTGGTAAGGTTTTAACGATAACATCCGGTAAAGGTGGCGTTGGTAAGTCAACCACAACGGCCAATCTGTCTTTGGGGTTGGCTTTGGCTGGAAAGAAGGTTGTGACAATTGATTTGGATATTGGCCTTAGAAATCTGGATATGATTTTAGGTTTAGAAAACCGTATTGTTTATGATGTTGTTAATGTGGTGGAGAAGGTTTGCAAGATAAAGCAAGCCCTGATAAAGGACAAAAGAACCGATAATCTATATTTGATAGCCGCAGCCCAAACGAGGGATAAATCAGCTGTTAAGCCGGAGCAGGTTATAGAGTTGGCAAATGAGCTTAAGAAAGAGTTTGATTACATTATTTTGGACTCCCCTGCAGGCATAGAAGGTGGATTTAGAAACGCAATGCTGCCCGCTGATGAGGTTATAATCGTTACTACACCGGAAATATCCGCTGTTAGAGATGCAGATAGAGTTATAGGTATCTTGGAGGCTAACAACAAGAAAGAGATGAGTTTGATAATAAACCGTATAAATCCTATTCTTGTGAAAAAAGGCGATATGATGAGCAAGGATGATGTCTTGCAGGTTTTGAGTATACCTTTGATTGGTGTTGTGCCGGAAGATGAAAATATTGTTAGCTATACCAATGTTGGGGAGCCTTCTATTTTGCATCCCGATTCCCCTTCTGGTAAGGCATATAAAAACATAACCCAAAGGATTTTGGGCAAGGATGTGCCGTTTATGGAGATAGTGGAAAAGAAAAAGGGAATATTAGAGACAATAATAAGCTTTTTTAAGGAATAGTAGCTATGTTGTTGGATTTTTTTAGAAAAAATAAGAAAAAATCGGCTCAAAAGGCCAAAGAGAGACTGCAAATTATACTGGCACATGAGAGGGTTTCTAACAGAGCACCTTTTTTGGATGATTTAAGAAATGATTTGATAAAGGTTATAAGTAAATATGTAGATATAGACCCCAATGATGTTGAGGTATCTCTTCAGAGGGATAATTCCATGGAAGTTCTTGAGATAAACATACCTATTAAGTAGGTTTTTTTGCGAGTTGAAGCCCTATTCCAGCCATTATCAAAAACAGGGCGGCAATAGAGTAGGGCTCTATTTTTTCCTTCAGTATCAATGATATAAATACAAGAGATATAAGCGGCGTTAAATACACAAGGTTCGATATCAATGCCGTTTTTGCTTTTTTCAATGCATAAAACCAAAAAATGTAAGATATGCCATTGATAATAGCCCCGTTGATAAAAAGCCAAAAGAGCGTGTTTGAATTTATAAATTTTATCTGGAAGGCTTTAATTGTTGCGAGACTGAAAATAGAAGCGGATAAGAAATACACAAATACAGCTATTTTTTGGTCATACTTAACTTTTTTCCCTAGAACGGAAAAGAGGGCAAAGCATGTGGCACCTAAAAGCGCCAGGATGTCTGCATATAAATTTGTGAATTTTAGGGTGGATAAATTACCTTTTGTAGCTATTATAACTACACCTAAAAAGCTTATTGTTATGGCTATTAGACTCATGAGTGTTGCTTTTTCCTTTAGTATGAAAAAGCCAAGGAGTGTTATAAGGATAGGCCAGGTGTAGTTTATTATAAAAACCTCTTGAGCGCTTGCCAAGGAGAATGCTTTGTAAAGGAATACATAGAATAAGAAACTTCCCAAAAAGCCCAGAAATGACATTAAGATATAATCTTTGATTGAGTATTTTTTTAAAACCCTTATGCCATTTTGAGAAAATAGATATATGCCAAGTATAGAAGCTGAGATTATATTTGAGAAAAATAACATAGCATAGTTATTCATCCCCTTGAGAATTTCTTTTGAGGCTATAGGTATAAATGCCCAAGATGTTATACAGATAAAAACAGCGATTAGGGCTTTAATCATCCAATGGTTGTGCTTCATCAATAATCAAGATAGGTATATCATCTTCTATAGGGTATTTTAACTTGCATCTTTCGCAGATTAGAAACTTGCCATCTTTGTCTAATTTTAAATCTCCTTTACATTTGGGGCATGCTATTATGTCAAGTAGCTCTTTTTTTATCATAGTCCCTCCCAAACCATCTGTTTTAGTTTATCTTGCAAGGTTCCGCTAAATATCTCTTGCGGAGATACTTTTATCAATTTTATTTGAGCTTTTTCAAGTACTGGTTCTATTATTTCTAAGGATTGCATCTTGGCTTTGTTCTCCGGATTTGTTATAAAAATTGCTGCCACAGGATGAAGTTGGGGGGTTTTTAGTATTAGAAAATCAACGAATTTCATTTGTATCTTTAGGTAGGCGTTTCTATTTTCCTTAGGTGTCCAGATAAAGTCTGTAAGCCTCATCTTAGGTATCACTGTAAGGTTGCTTTTGTTTAGGCATTCGTTTAGCTTATCAAAGGCTACTTTTTCTGTTTTAGTCAATAGGAAGTCTTTGCGTTTGTAAACATCTGTGTCGTCTTTCTCTTTGAATTTTGAGCTTTTTATAAAAAAGTAGTAAACTATAATTAATAAAATCAAAGAGGCTATTACGACCATCCACATGTCTAAATCTTATCCTAAAATTCGTTAATTATCAAGAAGGCTTGAAAAAATCGCAAAAAGGAGTAAATTACTCCCTGCAAAAAGGGGACGCATTCTGGGTTCGACAGGGTGTTTTAGCAGCCGAGGGTCATGCCGAGCTCCTGCTTGCTCGTAAAACCGGCAGGAAAAAAGAAACGCAGACACTGAGTACGCTTTAGCTGCCTAATTGCAGGCGGCAGGTCTTTTACACCCTTTGGCGCTTTGGGGTGTAGATAGGCCTTTAGAGTTCAAAGCGCTGAAGGCTATCGTTTGCCTGAAGGCGATAGCCGAATTACCTACTTCAGGTGCAAACCACAACGGGTTTGGCTTCCTTTGTCCCAGTGGTTTTGCTTATAAAAAAGGAAGCTAAGCATGTAAAAACTCTCGACTGTGACGCACGCCTGGACGCGGGTTCAACTCCCGCCGTCTCCACCAAAAAATTAATTTATTTTGTGGTTATAAGCAACTAAGTTAAATGATTTTTAGTTTTTGGCTTTTTAAAGCCATTTTTCTTGACTTGGAGAAAAAAAGGAGTATATTCGACAACCGATGAGTGTAAAGAGACCTGTTTTAAAACCCAAGACGAATGTCGCAGCGCTGATTTTTATAGTTTTATTTGCTTTGGCTTTTGTTTTTGGTATAGCGTTGCTTGTGTTCGGTAAAACACCCTATCAGAATAGAGGTGTTGTTTTATATACGGTTAAAAACACACAACAGCTGAAAGAGAGGCTTTCTCTCTATAGTCCATTGAATAGCTATTTCTTTGCCATAGAACCATATCTTTTAAAGAGTCTTCCGAGGGATTTTGCTCATTTGGATGCAAAACAGAGAAAAGAGTTGTTTATAAAGGCTATGTTGCCTATAGCCTTTACTGTGAAGGCACAATTCGATAGGGAACATGAGCTTTTTATTAAGCTAAAAGAGAAACTTGATAACAATCAACCATTGAGTGAGGCGGATAAGAAACTTCTGGCATACGGTCTTAGGAAGTTTAGATGCAAAACAATCAATGAGCTTATTAAAAAGAGCGGTAGTATTCCTGTGAGTTTGCTTATAGCTCAGGCTGGCATAGAGTCTGGGTGGGGTAGTTCAAGGTTTGCTATTTATTACAACAATGTCTACGGTATACACAAGAAACATCCACGACCAGGCGATATTGTAAGAAGATTTTCGAGTCTTTACGATGCAACGGTTTGTTATATGTTAAATCTTGACAGAAGTCCAGCCTATAAAAGATTAAGAGAAGCACGCTATAGAATGGGTAGATATCCAAATCCGTATAAACTGGCAGAATATTTAACCCTATATTCTACAAGAAGAGGGGTTTATGTTCGTTTAGTGCAGAGAATTATATCATCCAATAACTTAGCTAAATTTGACAAGCTCTATCCATCGACGTTTGTGGCAGAAAACCCAAAGGGTTTAGCTTTAGAATAAAATATATTAATTCTTGACAATAGGGGCTTTTTTCAGTATAAAAAGCTTTGCTTTTGGAATTTGACTTTTTAAAGGAGAGGGGCGATGCAGAAGACATTCATGGCCAAGTTTGAGCCAGACAAAAGAAAGTGGTATTTGATAGATGCTAAAGGTAAAACATTGGGAAGGATTGCAACCCAAATTGCCGATATATTAAGGGGTAAGAATAAGCCTACATTTACGCCCCATGTTGATACGGGTGATTTTGTGGTTGTAATTAATGCTAAATACGTTAAGTTAACAGGAAAGAAGTTAGAACAAAAATATTACTACAGACACAGTGGTTATATAGGTGGACTGAAGGCTGTTAAGGCTAAGGATATGATTGCTAAATATCCTGAAAGGGTTATAGCACACGCAGTAAAAGGGATGCTCCCTAAGAATAGGTTGGCCAATAAACTTATTACAAAATTAAAGATTTATCCTGAGGCCGATCATCCACATAAAGCTCAAAATCCTGTTAAAATAGAAGTTTAAAGGGGTGCTAAATGGAAAAATATTATGCAACTGGAAAAAGAAAAACTGCCGTTGCCAGGGTTTGGGTATGGCAGGGTGAAGGAAATATAAATATCAATAAACAAACGCTGGATGAGTATTTTGGTGGGTTGGAAGAAGCCAAGTTAAAAATACTCTACCCACTCAATTTGGTTGGTTTAAATAGCAAGATAGATGTGTATGCCACCGTTAAAGGTGGCGGGATTATGGCTCAGGCTGAGGCATTAAGACACGGGATTTCCAAAGCCTTGGTAGAATATGATCCCAATTTGAGAGCCACACTGAAGCCTTTGGGATTACTCTCAAGAGATGCAAGGGCAAAAGAAAGAAAGAAATATGGAAGGAAGAAAGCAAGAAAATCCTTCCAATGGTCCAAGAGATAACACCCCCGCCCCACGTCAGTGGGGTTTTCTTTTTTGTGTATGTTAGAAGTAGGTATAGTTGGAATAACAGGCTTTACTGGCCTTGAACTATTAAAGCTCCTTATAAATCATAAAGGTGTTAAAGTTAGTTACATAGCCTCAAGGAGTGAGACAGGCAGAAAGGTTTCGGATATTTATCCGCTTTTTGAGGGTGTGTATGATAATGTAATTGAGCCAATAAGCGTAGATAGAATGGCTTCTTTGGATGCTGTCTTTTTAGCTTTACCGCACACAGTTTCTGCTTCCGTTGTTAAGGATATCTACGATAAGGTTAGAATTATAGACTTAAGCGCAGACTTTAGGTTGTCTTCAGTCGATGAATATGAAAAGTGGTATAAGGTTAAACACCCCGCCAAAGATCTGCTTAGGAATGCCGTTTACGGCTTGGTTGAGCTTAACCGTCAGCAGATAAAAGCATCCAGGATAGTAGCGAATCCTGGATGTTATGCAACAAGCGTAATTTTGGCTTTGGCGCCAGTGGCAAGTTATATTAATGATATTGTGATAGTAGATTCAAAATCTGGTGTTAGTGGCGCCGGAAGAGCAGCTAAAGATGGGCTGCAATTTTGTGAGGTTAATGAAAACTTCAAGGCATACTCTATAACAGGTCATAGGCATATACCAGAGATGGAGGAGCAGCTAAGAAGGTATAATAACGATATAACAGTTGAGTTTATACCGCATCTTTTGCCACTTCAGAGAGGGATACTTTCCACTATTTATGCCTCCTTGAAAGAAAGAGCCAACGTAGAAGAACTCTATAAAGATTTTTATAAAAACGACTTTTTTGTTAGAGTGGTAGACGAACCGCCTACATTGAACAATGTAAGGGGTACAAATTTTTGTGATATATATCCGTACTATGATGAGAGAGTAGGAAAACTTGTTGTGATAAGTGTTATAGATAATCTTATTAAAGGTGCCTCGGGTCAGGCTATTCAAAACTTAAATGTTATATTTAATTTTGATGAAAAAGAGGGCTTAATGCCCTATCCTTACTATCCATGAAAGTAAAAGAAGTAAAAGGATCAATTTGTGTAGTCCCATCTATAGAAGCTTCAGCTGTATATGCTGGCTTAACAAAGAAAAAATTAGATGTAGGACTAATATATTCTAAAAAACCTACTGTTTCTGCTGCTGTGTTCACCAAGAACGCTATTAAGGCAGCACCAGTTATCTATGACATGGCCCTAATGAAGAAATTACCCGATATACGTGCTGTTGTAGTAAACAGTGGGAATGCCAATGCCTGCAACTCAAACGGGTCTGAGGCCGTAGATGCGATTGTAACAAAGACAGCCGAAAAATTGGGCATACTGAAGGAGCAGGTCTTTGTTGCATCGACTGGTATAATCGGTGAGGATTTGCCCTATGATAAGATAGTTTCTGCATTAGATAACCTTACCTTTACACTGTCTCACAATGCTTCGGGTTTTGCAGAAGCCATAATGACAACCGACACTTTTAAGAAAGAGTATGCTTTAGATTGTAGTTTCTACGGAAAGCAATTTCATATAGGTGGTGTGGCTAAGGGTGCTGGCATGATCCATCCCAATATGGCAACGATGCTTGCTTTCATAACTACGGATATAAATATAACACATGATATGCTTGATAGAGCCCTAAGAGAGGCTGTAAATAAATCGTTTAACAGAATTAGCGTAGATGGTGATACATCGACAAACGATACGGTTTTTATTATGTCTACAAACGAAGCCCCAAACGAAAAAATAGAGAATGAGAATGAGATATATAGGTTCTTTACCGACCAACTAACGCAGCTGTGCAATAATCTTGCCAAGATGATAGTGAAAGACGGCGAAGGTGCAACTAAAATTACGGAAGTTGTAGTTGTTGGTGCATTTTCAAAAAAAGACGCGGAACTTATAGCAAGAAGCATTGCAAACTCACTATTGGTTAAAACAGCTATATTTGGAGAAGATCCAAACTGGGGTAGGATTGTTGATGCAATTGGATACTCTCAAGCCTATTTTTCTATCAATAGAATGAAGGTTTTTATAGGGGATACATTGGTATTTGCATACGGCAGAAGGGCGGATTTTGATAAGACCAAGGTTGAGGCCTATATGAAAAATAACGAGATAAAAATCTTGGTAGATCTTGGAATAGGCGTTTGTACCTACAATATGTGGTTTAGTGATTTAAGCTATGATTATGTTAAGATAAATGCAGAATACCACACTTAGATATCATCAATAGTTACAGGATTTCCATTTTCTGGTTCGTGATGCATTAGTTTTAGGATTTCCTCCTCTTCTTTTTGGCTTATAGATACATATTTACCCTCACCTATAACTAATACAGTTCCATTTTTGTCCTTTAAGGTTCCCTTTGCAAAATGTATGTTGTGTTTTGTTGTTGTATACTCAGCCTCGACACTAAGCTCTATGTTGGGAGGTATTGGTTTTTTGTATTTTACCTTGAGCTCGGCTGTAAAAAAGAGCTTTTTTGTTATTACGCTGCATGCCCAACCCATAGCTTCATCCAAAATGGAAGCGGCTATACCACCATGGATTCTGTCTTGGTAGCCTATGTAGTTTGTGTTTAGCTTAACTTTGGCATATACTTTTTTGTTATCCGTTTTAAATGTTAAGTTTAACCCTGTGGGGTTTTCCTTGCCGCATATAAAGCACTTCTTGTATCTTGGTAAATTCCTCATATTGTTATTTTTTCATAGTATATCTGTTTTTTCAAGAATTTATTTGGTATAATAAAATACCAAGGGTTTATAGAAAAATAAATGATTTAATTTAATCGTTAAAGGTAAGTGGTCCACACATACTTACCACCTCTACTAAATATATACAGGTTCACAAACTTACTCAACCATTCATAAGGGTAGCCTGCTACCCTTATGATATCTTCCAGTAGTAAGGTTGGAAACCTTACTATGTTTTCAGATATCATAGCTTTTGTTGATTTCAGTTTCTCAAAAGGCGTTAGGCCGTTCATGTCTATGCCATAGTGAGGCCTTGCTGTATTCCATGTATCCTGCCATTGTTGAGCTTTGAGCAAGAACTCAGCGTCATTCCTGCACCTTTCTGGATGAATGGAGAAAAATGATTCATCGTCTTTTCTGTGTGAGTTTTTAACTATAGCCTGGAGGTGTTTTGCACCTGGTGGTATGGGTTTTAACTCTACATTCAGTTTTGAAAAGAATTCGTTGTATTCATCCAATTTTCTTCTGCTTGAGGATGCAAATTCAGAACCGTTGTCCAACCTTATGTTTATTTTTCCCCTTACATTGTGCAGCTTTAACCACAGTACGACAAAAAGGATAAAAGCAAATCCAAAGGATGCAGAAAGAGTATGGGAGTAAGCTGTAAATCTCATTCTCGTTTTTACATCTATTGCGTTCCATTCATATTTTGGCAGGTCGTATTTCTCTATGTGTCTATACACGCTCTTTGGTAGAGATGTTTCATCCAGTATGTGTTTTGTGTCTATCTGAAGGTGGCTAAAGGGCGTCAGGTGTTCATAATCATAAAGATGCCTTCTGTTTTTGTTTAGAGTCCTTATTTTCTTTTTCCTCACCCTGTTTCTCTTTAAAACCTTCTTTATTGTGTTTTCGCTTATCTCTATGGAGTATTTGTTCTTTAGGTAATAGCTTAGAAGCCTGTATCTGTACCCTGTGCTTTTTGCCTCTTCAACAATGAGTTTTTCAAGAGAACAGTCTATCTTTTTTCTTATGTTCTTTGGTCTTCTTGATAAGTCATTTAGTTCTCCATCCCTTGCCCTTCTCACTGTAGCCCTTGATATGCCAAGTATTCTTGCTGTTTTTGAGACATTGCCGTTGTTTTTCTCTAAAACCTTTCTGACCAAAATTCTTGCACTTGCAGGGTTTGATTTTCTCAAAGTGTGGTATATACTATCCATGATGCAGCCTCCATCCCTTTAGGAGTTTTATGGGTCTTCCTATTATATTCAAATCCAGTGATTTGAATATGCAAAAGAGGATGTGGGCTGCATCAGCCCTTGAGAAAGAGAAAGATTTAACGGGCAGAAAACCTACTTTCAGGTTTTCTGCCCCTACTATCTTTCTTATTCTCTTCACTTCCATGTTGGTGCCTCCACTCTCTTTTCTATCATTCTCATTCTCAGACATAGATATTACCTCTATTTGCTTTAGGTGGTAAGTATGTTTGGACCTATCTGGTTATTTAATCGTTAAAAGCCTTGAATTAAATATTTTTAAAGATTATAATCTATTTTAGCTTGGTTAAAAGGAGTTTTCTATGCTGGCGAAGAGGATTATACCTTGCCTGGATGTGGATAAAGGAAGGGTGGTCAAGGGTGTCAACTTTGTCGAGTTAATAGATGCAGGAGATCCAGTCGAGCAGGCCGTTATTTATGATAAACAAGGTGCAGATGAGCTTGTGTTTTTAGATATAACGGCTACTTATGAGAGAAGAAAAACGATTATAGATGTTGTTAGGAGAACGGCTGAAAAGGTGTTTATGCCTTTGACAGTTGGTGGGGGCATACGTAGTATAGAGGATATTAAAGATTTACTTAAGGCTGGAGCAGATAAGGTTTCCATAAACTCAGCAGCTGTTAAAAATCCAGAGCTTATAGATAAAGCAAGTAAAATCTTTGGTAGTCAGTGTATAATTGTAGCTATAGATGCAAAAAGAACTGACAATGGCTTTGAGGTTTTTGTGAAAGGTGGAAGAGAGCCTACGGGGCTTGATGCTGTTGAGTGGGCGATTGAGGTGCAACAGAGGGGTGCAGGTGAGATACTTTTAACAAGCATAGATGCAGATGGAACGAAAGATGGCTACGATATAGAGCTAACTTCACTTATAAGTAGGTCGGTTGATATACCTGTTATAGCAAGTGGTGGTGCTGGAGAACTTAAACACTTCCAAGAGATATTTGAAAAAACTGAGGCTGAGGCAGCTTTAGCGGCAAGCGTATTTCACTTTGGTATTTACACCATCTCAGATGTTAAAAAATTTCTAAAAGGTATGGGTATAAATGTCAGATTATAGATTTGCTCTTGTTGTTATGAGTGATTCAAAGTTTAGAAATCCCGAGGAAGATAGGGTTAGGCCTATCGTTGATGAGATTCTAAAAGCCAACGGTTTTAAGCTTGTTAGGTATGATATTATCCCCGATGAATTTGACTTGATAAAGGAAAAATTGATTGAACTTTCAAATGACTCAGATGTTGATGTGGTTATTACATCGGGTGGCACGGGTCTTTATAAGAGAGATGTTACACCGGATGCAACAAAAGAGATTTTGGATTATGAGATACCGGCCATTCCTCAAGCAATTCTCTATAACGCCCTTACTAAAACGAAGAGGGCTATGCTTTCCAGGATGGTGGCCGGTGTTAGAAATTTCACTCTTATTATAAATCTACCAGGCTCTCCAAAGGCTGTTAAAGAGGACTTGGAGTATATTATTGATGTAATAGAGCATGCTGTTGATAAACTCAAGGGTGATAATACACCTTGCGGTGAAAATTAAACCTTTTTAGAGGGGGAATTTATGGAACTATCCAGAGACAATTACGTTAAGGTTGTCAAGGCTCTGAAGAAAGACCTTGTGAAAAAGGGTTTTGAGGAGGAACTTGTTGAGGTCTTTGTTGATTCGTCTTTGAAATATTCAAAGGTAGAAAGCTTT
The DNA here is from genome assembly GCF_000194135.1 of Hippea maritima DSM 10411. Lineage (GTDB taxonomy): Bacteria > Campylobacterota_A > Desulfurellia > Desulfurellales > Hippeaceae > Hippea > Hippea maritima. Next base: position 209,146 of record NC_015318.1, read on the forward strand.
TCTGAGAAATTTCCTTTTAAGTATTTAAATAGAGTTATTGAGGACAGCATAAAATTCCTTTTGGAGAAGAGGGATGATATAAAGCTCGAGCTTGAGGATATACAGATAGAAAATAAAAACTATACCCAAATTAAACTACTCACAGATAACAATCCATTTATTGTTGACAGTATAACATCAATTATCAATAACCTAAATGAATTTTATATAGATTTTAGTATTCAACCCATATTTGTTATAGAAAGGGCTAAAAGCGGAAAACTTACAAAGATAGAGTTCCCCCATGAAAGTGGCAACAAAGAGCTTTATTTGCTGTTTTTGCTTGATGCTATTAGTGATATACAGAAAGACAAACTTAGAAAAGACATTGTAAACTCTGTTGAGGAAGGCAGGCTTGCTGTATCGGATTTTAAAGATATGGAAAAAAGGGTCAAAGATATTGCGAGAAAACTCAACGACCCGATATATCTTAAAAAGATAAGTGAAAAAGATACAGAGGATATTAAAGAGTTCCTGATGTGGCTACTTGATGAAAACTTTATATTTTTAGGCATGAGAACATATAGGCTGGACTATGAAGAAGATGACATACTTATTCAAATGGACAAGCCGAGTTGTTTGGGTATTCTAAGAAAAATCGAAAGGTCTATGTTTAAGGATAAGATATCGATAAAGGAGCTTCCAGAGAGTGCTCTGGATACGGTAAAGGCTGGGAATGTTTTGGTTATAGATAAAACGAACTCAAAGAGCAATGTCTATGACACCCGCAGAATGGACTATATAGCTATATCAGAATTTGATAAAGATTTAAAGGTAATAAAAAGACATATAATATTGGGACTATTTACATCCAAGGCTTTAAAGGAACAGGCATCCAATATTCCGTTTTTGAAATCCAAACTTGATAGGATATTGTTTGAAGAGAATGTTGTAGAAGATTCTTTTGAATACAAACACATGATAGACATATTTAATACGCTAACTAAGGATGACTTGTTTATATCGAGCACGGAGAATTTGAAAATTCTACTTGAAGAACTTTTAACATGCGAGACAGAGAAAAGGATAAAAATATTAACCAGGCAGGCAAATTTGGTTCATGGAGTTTATTTGATAGCTGTCTTGCCTGTTAAGTTTTATTCACAGAAGAATATAGAGAATTTTACCCAATTCCTCAGTGAAACACTGAAAACCGAAGATATAGAATATAAAATAATAACACAAAGTCCTCGAATTATAAGAATTCACTATTATCTAATTTTTGATAAATACAAGAAACCTAAAATAGATGTTGAAGTGGTTGAAGAAAACCTAAAAGAAATAGTTTCAAGTTGGAAGGATAACTTTAGGTCTGCTTTGGCTGATATGTATGGCAGCGGCAAGGCTTCCTACTATATCAATAAATACATGAATAGTTTTGATGATGAGTACATCTCTAAAACCTCACCCGATGAGGCTATATTTGACATAGAGCATTTTGAGAAAATTTTGACCTCACAAGAGGTTGAGGCCGATATATACACTCAAGGCGATAGTATATTTTTTAACATCTACTCTCTTAATAAGTTGCCTCTTTATGAAATACTGCCAAAACTCAACAATATGGGTCTGAATGTTTTGTATGAGGATTTTGTAAGCATAGAGATAAACAAGAAGATTGTCTATATCCAGAGGTTTTCTGTAGATCCAGCAAAGTTAGATCTAACTAATGCAGATAAATTATTTAAGACAATAAATGAAAATTTTGAAGCCATTTGGAGAGGTATAGTAGAAGATGACGGTCTGAATGAACTTACAACAAAGGCTGTAATGGGTTATAAGTATATAGATGTTTTGAGAACATTAAGTAATTATTTGATGCAGATAAACTTCCAGATAAAAAAGGCATCCATCATAAGCGTTTTAGTTAAGTATCCGCACCTTGCCAGTATGCTTATAGACTATTTCGAAAATAAGTTCTCACCCCAGCTTGCTAGTGAAGAAGAGGTTAAAAAAGTTTATGAAAAAACAAAAAACGAGCTTGAGCAGATAAACGACATTCACGAATACAGAATAGTCCATTCGCTATTTAATATCATAGAAAGCACCGTTAGAACCAATTTTTACAAGAGAAACAAAAAATATCACTACATATCCTTAAAGATTAATTCATCAAAGATTCTTACAATGCCATCACCAAGGCCCATGTTTGAGGTGTATGTACATTCATCTTTTATGGAGGGCTGCCATCTCAGAGGCGGTAAGGTTGCCCGTGGTGGCATACGTTGGAGCGATAGAAAGGACGATTTTAGGCTTGAGATATTAGGACTTATGAAAACGCAGATGGTTAAGAATGCAGTTATCGTACCCGTTGGATCCAAAGGCGGCTTTATAGTCAAGGCGGTAGCAAAAAACAGAGAAGAATGGATTGAATTAGGTAAAAAGGCTTACAGAACCCTCATGAGGGGTATGCTTGATGTAACGGATAATATAGATGAGAATAACAATGAAATAAGACCTGAAGATGTTGTATGTTATGATGAATTTGACCCATACTTAGTTGTTGCTGCCGACAAAGGTACTGCTACCTTCTCTGATATAGCAAACGAAATCAGCGAAAAAGAGTATAACTTCTGGCTTAAGGATGCCTTTGCGAGCGGCGGTAAACATGGATATGACCACAAAAAGATAGGTATTACAGCAAGGGGAGCTTGGCAGTGCGTAGAAAGGCATTTTAGAGAAATGGGCAAGAATGTCTTTACGGATACGTTTACTGTTGTGGGCATTGGTGATATGAGCGGTGATGTTTTTGGAAACGGAATGCTTTATACAGACAAGATTATTCTAAAGGCTGCCTTTAACCATATAGAGATATTTATAGACCCCAATCCAGATCCTGAAGCTTCATACAAAGAAAGGAAAAGGTTGTTTGATAACGGACTGACGTGGAAGTATTATGATAAGAAACTCCTCTCAAAAGGTGGATTTGTTGTAGATAGAAATGCAAAGTCTATAAAGCTAACAAAAGAAGCAAAGGAATTTCTACAGACCAATAAGAATGAGGTAAGCGGAGAGGATTTGATAAAACTTATACTTCAGGCCGATGTTGACCTTTTGTGGAACGGTGGCATTGGAACATATGTAAAAGCAACAGATGAAACCAATGAAGATGTCGGTGATAGACTTAACGATGCGGTTAGGATAGATGCAAGCCAACTCAGGGCAAAAATAGTTGGTGAAGGCGGAAATTTAGGGTTAACTCAAAAGGCAAGGATAGAGTATGCCTTAAGGGGCGGAAAACTAAATACGGATGCATTGGATAACTCTGCCGGCGTGGATATGTCAGACCACGAGGTTAACTTAAAGATACTTTTAGGGCAACTAATGAAAGATGGTGTTCTTAAAGACTTAGAGGCAAGAAATAAAATGCTGGAGGATTTAACCGAAGAAGTTACACAAAGGGTTTTGACGCACAACTACATGCAGAGCTTTGCTGTTAGTTTAGATGAAATGCGCTCAAAGCAGGAACCTGATATATTCTTTGAGTTAGATAACTTTTTGAAGAATAAAGGTGTATTACATAAAGAGGACTATCCATTCCCCGATAGGAAAGAGCTTTCTTTAAGGGTGTCAAGGGGCGTTGGTTATACCAGGCCGGAGCTTTCTGTTATGCTTGCTCTAAATAAGATGTTTGTCTATAACGAGCTTTTAAAGAGTCAGGTGTTTAGTGGGGATACCATTGACCAATATGCTATTATGTATTTTCCACCAACAATTAGGGCTAAATACCAAGACTACATAGTAAAGCATAGATTGAAAAATGAAATAGCCTTTACATTTATGGTTAATTTGATTATCAATAATAACGGAGCGACAAGCTTGCTGAAGATTCATATGATGACAGACCAACACATTCCTCAAATCATGAAATCCATGATATTCTCATACGATGTACTCGATATATTAAATCTGAGGAACGAACTGTTTGAATATGAGAATAAGATTCCGCAGCAAGAGATCTATAAAATATCATTGGATATGTTTGATGCTGTAAATTCCTTTACTATAAACGAAATATATATGTTTAGAGATGGTGTGTCATTGGACACAAAGAAGGAGGAAGAAATAAAAGGATGGCTGAACGATTACTACTCAACTTGCGTTGAGGAAGGATTGTATCATGAGTCCTATTTGAAAAAAGTAGATGATTTGAAATCTGTTGTAGATGAGACCTTGGCTAAGAAGATAGCAAGGCTATATTTTATAGAGCCATTTATCCCATCTTATCACATAGCAAGGTTGCTAGGTAAAGACATAAAGACAACCGTTGAGGCGCTGGATACTATAGATAGGTCGTTTGGCTTTAAAGAACTAAAAGGTTATATAAACTCCATACATATAGCTAATGAATGGGATAGGATGGCGCAGTTCTCTGTCATAAGAAACTATATATTGGCAGAAATAACGATGGCCATCAGACTTATTAAAGAGTTTGCTGGGGATATAAATGCCATGATAGAGTCAAAAAGAGAGGTTTATGATGAGTATAAGACCGATCTTGACACTATCATGGGCATAAAGTCGATTAACTTACATCCTGCTATGTTACTCTATGATAAACTTCAAAAGCTTTTACATTAGAAGGTTGTTTAAAGGTTAAAATAAAAACCCCTTGTAAGCTTATAGCTTACAAGGGGTTTTTTAAATTCTTAATACTTTTTAGATTACTCTGTAAATTGAATTTCTTTGAAGCTCTTGCCTGCGAAATCTTTTGCAAGTCTCATCTTACCGCCAGCAAGTATTGTTTTTCTCTCCCTTTCTGTTAGATGATACTCAAGAGGGATTTCGATACCTTTTGTCACATCTTTCAATACAACCTCACCTGTACCGTCTATAAGTGCTTTTCTAATACCTTCTATCTTAATCTCATCACCCTGATCAATCTTTTCGTAATCATCAGGATTCTTGAATGTCAATGGAATAATGCCGAAGTTTATAAGGTTTGCTCTGTGAATCCTTTCAATAGCTTTAGCAATAACAGCTTTTACGCCCAGGTACATTGGGCAAAGTGCTGCATGTTCTCTTGATGAACCCTGACCGTAGTTATCGCCTCCAACGATTATGTTCCATACACCTTTTTTCTTATTCTCAAGACATCTGCTTGCAAATGTTGGATCTCTCTTTACAAATACATACTCAGCGTATTTTGGAACATTGGATCTGTATTTTAGAAGATCACCAGCGGGCATAATATCGTCCGTTGTTATCTTATCGCCAAACTTGCCTGCAACCTGACCTTCGAGGTCCTTGGGCATAGGATCTCCACTTGGAGGATCAACTATGTTTGGACCTTTGTAAAGTTCTATAGTCTTTGCTTCTTCAGGTGCTGCTGGTGGGAGAAGTAAGCTGTCATCGATTGTGAACTTCTCAGGAATGTCTACTTTTGGATAATTAATACCGAATTTGCTTTCAAGATCTCTTGGGTCGGTTATAACGCCGGTTAAAGCACAAGCTGCTGCTGTTTCTGGGCTTACAAGATAAATTTTTGCTGTGACTGTTCCGCTTCTTCCGTAGAAGTTCCTGTTATTTGTTCTTATAGATATGGCGTTATTCCTTGGAGCCTGTCCAGCACCTATACAGAATCCGCAGGCACTTTCGAGAACTCTGAATCCAGCTGCGATAATATGGGAGAGTTCTCCCTCATCGGCAAGCATTCTAAGAACTTGCTTAGAACCCGGTGCATAACCGCAACTTACGTTTGGATGAACTGTTCTTCCTTTTACAATCTCGGCAACTGTTTTACCGTCTTTATATGAGGAGTTTGTACAGCTTCCTATCATAACCTGGTCAACTGGCGTTCCTTCGACTTCTCTTACTGTTACTACATTGTCTGGGTTGTGGGGTTGAGCTATCATAGGCTCAAGTTCACTTAAATTGATTTCAATTATTCTGTCATAATTTGCATCAGGATCGGCCTCAAGCGGTGCCCACTGCTCTCCTCTTCCCTGAGCTTCTAAGAATCTTTTTGTTTCCTCATCAGATGGGAATACGCTTGTTGTAACGCCAAGTTCTGCGCCCATGTTTGTTATCGTTCCCCTCTCTGGAACTGTTAATGTTTTTACTCCTTTTCCGAAATACTCAACTATCCAACCTACATTACCCTTTGTTGATAATATTTGAAGTAGTTTCAATATAACATCTTTTGCAGAAACCCAAGGATTGAGTTTACCTGTTAGATGAACACCAAGTATTTTCGGTCTTGGCAGGTAGAATGGCATACCGGCCATAGCACTTGCAACATCCAAACCGCCAGCACCTATGGCTATCATTCCAATACCACCGCCAGTAGGTGTATGGGAGTCAGAACCCAATAGTGTTTTGCCTGGTGCACCTACCCTTTCGATATGAACCTGATGGCAGATACCGTTTCCTGCTTTTGAAAGGTAAAGGCCATACTTTTTAGCGAATGTCTGGAGGTATGTGTGATCGTCTGCATCCTCAAATCCCATCTGGATAGTTTTGTGGTCGATGTAACTTACCGATACCTCTGTTTTTACCCTATCTACGCCCATCTGTTCAAATTGAAGGTCTGCCATCGTTCCTGTAGCATCTTGTGTAAGAGTTTGGTCTATCTTTATACCAATCTCATCACCAGAGAACAAGTCTCCATCCACAAGATGCTCTTTCAAAATCTTTTGAGCAACCGTTAAACCCATATTCAACCTCCTTGAGTTGTAATTTTTATTTGCTTTTTTGCCGTAAAGCTTATATCATTTTTGTTGATAAAAAGCAAAGTTTTTTAGGCTTTTTTGGAGGTGGTATGGAAAGTAAAGTAAGAGTTTTGGTTGTGGATGACTCTTTGATTTCTCGTAAATACCTTAGGCGAATTTTGGAAGAATCTGGTAAAATTGAAGTTATAGATACAGCTAAAGATGGCCAAGAGGCTATAGAAAAAATAAAGTCTTTAAAACCAGATGTTGTTACGCTTGACATAGAAATGCCGCGTCTGAATGGACTTGATGCATTGAAAATTATTATGAAAGACCACCCCGTGCCGGTTATAATGGTTAGCTCTTTAACGAAGGATGGAGCAGAGGAAACGCTTCAGGCTCTTCGTTTGGGAGCTGTTGATTATATATCAAAAAACGATGTACTTTCCTTTAAGTCTGCGGCCAAGGAAGCAAGGCAGATTTTAATTGAGAAGATCTTATCTGCTAAAAACTCAAGAATTAGAGGTAGAAGACTAAAAGCTAAAGCCACCTCAATTATTCATAAAGAAAAAGAAGAAAAGCCCGAGGAGATATCGCAAGGCCCTAAGAAAAAACCAGAGAAATTGGATATAAGGGTTGTGGCAATAGCAGCTTCGACCGGTGGCCCTGTCGCACTTGAAAAGGTTTTCTCAGAACTTCCCTTACTGGGTGTGCCTATAATGATAGTGCAACATATGCCCAAGACATTTACAGGTGTTTTTGCTAACTCTTTAAGTAAAGTATCGAAGATAAAGGTAAAAGAGGCTGAGGATGGTGAGGAATTAAGGTCTAATCAGGGCTATTTAGCCCCTGGAGGCATGCAGATGACCGCCTCCAAAAGTGGATCAAAGTATATAGTTAGAGTTAGTGATGAGCCTAAGACCATATATACCCCTAATGCTAATGTTATGTTTAAATCTGTAGCTGAAACATTCGGGGATAAAGCTCTTTGTGTTATTATGACTGGTATGGGTGATGATGGCTTTAAGGGGTTGCAGGAAGTTGCAAGGGTTGGAGGAACGATTATAGCTCAAGATAAGGATAGTTGTGTTGTCTGGGGCATGCCCAGAAAACCGACGCAGACTGGCTTAGCAGATTTTGTTGTTCCTCTTGATAAAATAGCTTCCACTATATCCAAAATAGTGCTTGGCAGGTAGAAATAAATGCCTGAGATTCTATCTCAAGAGGAGATAGATGCCCTTTTAAATAATTTAGATAAAGAAGAGATAGCCGAAGAGGTTGAAGAGGAACCATTAGAAGAATTAGTAGAGCCTAAAAAGATATCTGTTTATGATTTTAAGCGTCCTGATAAGGTATCAAAAGAGCAGATAAGGGCCATTAAAAACCTTCATGATAAATTTTCAAGAAACTTTTCCTCAAAACTTTCAGCTTTTTTACGCTCGATTGTTGAAATTGAGGTAGTAAGTGTTGATCAGATGACCTATGCTGAATTTGTTCTCTCCTTGTCTAATAATGTCAGTTTTAATGTTGTAAGTCTTTCCCCTCTTGATGGCAATGCTGTCTTTTCACTTGAGCCGGATATAGGTTTTGCTCTGATTGATAGGCTTTTAGGTGGAATTGGTGAATCGTCTAATATCAATAGGCCTTTTACTGATATAGAACAGAGTATCCTACTTGATGTTGTAAGGCAGGCTATGGAAGAGATGAGGTCTTCATGGGAACCTATAATAGATATAAGCTTTGAGGTTGTAGGGCAGGAGTCGAGCCCAAATGTTGTTCAAATAGTTGCACCATCAGAGATTGTTGTTTTGGTGGTGTTTGAGGTTAAGCTTGGTGAAACTACAGGTATTATAAATTGGTGTTTGCCCGTTATTGTGCTTGAACCGGTCTTGAATAAAATAGGAACCCATGATATATTAGCTCGTTCAAAGAAAGCGACAGAGGATAGAATAGAAGATATAGCAAGGACTCTAAAAGAGGTTTTGGTTTATTTGGAATTTAGGTTGGGTACAGCTGCAATGAAAGTTGAAGACTTTTTGTCCTTGAAAGAAGGCGATTTATTGACCTTAGATAAAAAAGTTGATGATGAGCTACCTGTGTTTATAAATGGAGTAGAAAAATATGGAGTAAAGTTGGGTAGGAAAGGCTATAATAAGGCTGTAAAAATTAATCGAATAATAGGTTAGGGTGGGATTATATGATAGCAGAAGGTCTTTCTCAAGATGAAATAGATAGTCTTTTAGGCGGTAATGCTGAGGATAAGCAGAAGGATAACACATATGGCGATGCTATAAATGAGAATGTCAGTAAGCTCTTTGACTTATTAAACTCTTCCATCGAAGAAGTAACAAAGACTGCGTTTTCATTAGAAGTAGTGTCCAAATTTATAGATCTAAATATTATACAGAAGAATGAGATTAGCTTTGATGGTAAGATTGTGATAAATGTTGATGTAACAACAGGGGAAAAAAACTCAAAGTTTGTGGTTTTAATAAATAAAAAATTTGCTTCTATTTTATCCGACTTGATGTTAATGGGGCCTGGTGAGGCTAAAGAAGAGTTGGAAAGTGAGGATTTAGATGCCCTTAAAGAGTTATTTTCTCAAATTTTTGGTCATCTTTCTACCCAGGTAAAAGAGGCTATTTCTCCTTTTATATCATTTGAGGTTAAAGAAGCAACTAAAGAGCCTTTAGAGATAGATTCTGATAAACTTTATAAGTCTCAATACGATGTTGCTATACCTAATATAGAAAACGATCTTATAGATATTATTTCCCCAAAAATAGAACTTGATGAAATATTTAAACAGCAGGAACCCCAAGAAGAGACCATAATAGAGCATGAGGAGGTTCCATTCAAAGAGGTTGAAGAGGAGTTGTTTAAAGAAGCGGCACCTCAAGCTTCAAAAGCAACATTAGAAGCTCCCAAAAATTTGAACCTTATTATGGATATAGACCTAGATGTTAAGATAAGGATAGGCGATAAGAATATGCTCATTAAGGATATATTAGACCTAAAGGATGGTTCTATTATAGAGCTTGATAAGAATATAGAGGAGCCTATGGATATACTTGTTAATGGTAAGGTTGTTGCAAAGGGGATTGTGGTAGTTGTTGGTGGAAAGTTTGGTGTGAAAATAACCCACATAGAAACTAGAGAAGAAAGAATTAAGTCTTTAGGTGAGTGATGTAATGGAAATACCAAAACCTGATGTATGCAGGGTTGACTTTGGTCAGCCGACAAAGGAAGAAGAAAGAAAGATTAAAGAAATTTTAAAAATGAAAACTATAGCTGTTGTGGGTATAAGTCCTAAAGAAACAAGGCCAAGCAACGATGTTGCTCGGTATATGCTAAATCATGGCTATGATGTTATACCTGTTCGTCCTGCATCCAGAGAGATTTTGGGCAGAAAGTGCTATAGAGACTTAGAAAGCATTGATAGACCCGTAGATGTTGTAGATGTTTTTAGAAGATCTGAGTATTGCCCTGAGATTGCCAAAAAGGCTGTTAAGATTGGAGCAAAGGCTCTTTGGCTACAAGAGGGCGTTATATCAGAGGAGGCTAAAAGGATAGCAGAAGAGGCTGGACTTTTAGTTATTATGGATTACTGCCTAAAAAAGGCTCATCAAAAATACTCTAAGGGGTTATAGTGGATAAATTTGTTATAGAAGGACCAGCAAAACTTCAAGGTCAGGCTTATATAAGTGGTTCAAAGAATGCATCCCTCCCTATGATGGCTGCAGCTATCCTGACCGATGAAGAGGTAATTTTGAGCAATGTACCTAAGCTCAAAGATATAGATACTATGTGTAAGCTTTTGATAAAACTCAACTGTAAATGTAAGCGCCTGGATAATGACGATATTTTTATAAACTGTTCTGGCATAAACTCAGACTTTGCGCCTTATGAGCTTGTAAAGACAATGAGGGCATCTATTTTGGTTTTTGGTCCACTTCTTGCCCGTCTAAAAAGTGCCCATGTATCTTTGCCGGGTGGTTGTGCTATAGGTGTTAGGCCTGTAAACTTACACATAGCAGCTATGAAGAATTTGGGAGCTGATGTTGAAATAGAAGAAGGATATATTGTAGCAAAAGCTGAAAGATTAGAGGGTGCAACAATCTATTTTGATACACCGACCGTGACAGGGACTGAAAATGTCTTGATGGCCGCTGCGTTGACAAAAGGCAAGACTATAATTAAAAATGCTGCTAAAGAGCCTGAAGTTGTAGATTTAGCAAAAATGTTGAAGGTTATGGGCGCAAAGATTAAAGGTGAAGGCGAAAGTACCATAGAGGTTGAAGGTGTATCTAAGCTAAGAGGTGTGAGCTATAGGGTTATGAGCGATAGAATTGAAGCCGGGACATTTATGTGTGCGTCTTTGATTACTGGTTCGACCATAGAGCTTATTGATGCGCCTTTGTATGCTATGGATGCCATAGTGGATAAATTTATAGAAGTTGGCGGTTCGATTAGAAAAATAGATGACTCCAGAATTGAGATTAAGGGGAAAAAAATAGAGCCTGTAGTAATAAAAACAGCCGTATATCCTGGTTTTCCAACAGACATGCAGGCACAGTTTATGGCTGTTCTGACACTTGCAAATGGCACAAGTGTAATTGAGGAGACTATCTTTGAAAATAGATTTATGCATGTGGCTGAACTCATTAGATTGGGCGCCAATATATTGATATCTGGCAATAAAGCCGTTATAGAGGGTGTGAGTCATCTTGATGGGGCAACCGTTATGGCTACGGATTTAAGGGCAAGTGCGAGTTTGGTTATAGCTGGATTGGCCGCTCATGGCAGAACAGAGGTTTTAAGGATTTATCATCTTGATAGGGGGTATGAGGCTTTGGAGAAGAAATTGTCATCTTTGGGTGCAAATATAAAGAGGGTAAAACAATGATTACTATAGCCTTGCCTAAAGGGAGGCTGATGGATGAAACTATAGATATATTAAAAGGTGTAGGAATTGAAGTTGAAATACCATCATCCAGAAGGCTCTTCTTTTTTGATAAAAGCAATAGGTATCGTTTTTTAATTGTTAGGGCTCAAGATGTGGCTACCTATGTTGAATATAGTGCTGCAGATTTGGGTATTGTTGGCAAGGATGTTTTAGAAGAGACAAAGAGTGATGTATTTGAGCTTCTGGATTTGGGTATAGGTTATTGCAAAATGGTGGTCGCAGGTAAAGAACCAGAATGTTTAAATAAAAAAACATCCACAGTTAAAGTGGCAACGAAGTTTGTAAATATTGCAAAGAAGCACTTTCTGAAAAAAGGCATGAATGCAGAGATTATAAAATTGTATGGTTCAATAGAGCTTGCCCCCTTGCTTGGCATAGCAGACTGTATTGTCGATATTGTTTCCACGGGAACAACCTTAAAAGAGAATGGTCTTAGTGTAATCGAGAATATATTTGAATCAACTGCTATTTTGGTTAGCAATAAAATTAGCTACTACACAAAGAACGTGCAGATAAAGGAGTTTTTAAATCTTATAAAATGAAATCCATCGTAGATATATTGAGGTTTTATAAAGATATTGATGTAGAATACCTGAAGCCTGTAGATATATATACAAAAGAAGAGGAGTTTGAAAAACTAAAAGAGAAAGCCCTTGTATGTAAAGGGTGTGAGCTACATAAAACACGAACCAATGTTGTATTTGGTGAGGGAAACATAAATGCTGATTTGATGTTTGTTGGTGAGGCTCCAGGAAGAGACGAAGATGTTCAGGGAAGGCCTTTTGTAGGTAGAGCCGGTAGACTTCTCCGGGATATACTACGTGATATAGGTATAAAGCCTCAGGATGTCTATATAGCAAATTGCCTAAAATGTAGACCACCAAACAACAGAGATCCTTTGCCAGAGGAGCTTGTTGCATGTTTTGGGTATCTAAAACAGCAAATCAGTCTAATAAAGCCTAAGATTATAGCAACGCTGGGTAGATATTCAACTTATGAGCTAACCAATCAAAAAGGCGCCTTGGGCACATTAAGGGGGAAGGTCTTTGTTTATGGAAACATAAAAGTAATTCCGCTTTATCATCCAGCTTATCTTCTGAGAAACCCAAAAGCTGTAGATGTATTTATTGAAGACTTAAAAAAAGTTAAGCAGTTGTTGGAGCAATGAAACGCTACCTTTTGATAATCGTTTTTATCTTTTTTTCTTTTGGCTGTTTTGCCGCCGATATTGTGGTTGTGGCACCATTTAGCGGAGGGTTTTCAAACTATGCTATAGATATGCTCAATGGATTTAAATTAGCCCTTCCTGCAGGTATTTCCTTATCAAAAGTGGATGAGTTTTCTAAAGATTTTCTTTCTGAAGTAGAATCCTGCAACCCAAGGATAATTATTGGGCCGTTTATGACAGAGAATGTTGATAATCTTACTGAGGCCTTTTGTAATAAACCTGTGGTTGTTATTTTACCCTTTGCAAGGCCCCGAAAGAGTTGTTTTAATGTATTTTATTATGGTTTTAATCCTATAACTGCAGTTCATCAATTATCTCAAAAAATATGCCAAAGCCCAGATAGTAGTATTGTTGTCTTTTATTCTATGGATAAGCTTAGTAGAAAGGAGAGGGATGTTTTTCTGGATGAGGTTAAAAAATGTGGCGCGCTTAATGTTGTAGACCACCCCCTCCCGTCGTTTGTTAATTTATATGGTAATCTCATAAAGGATGTCTTTGATATAGTAAAAGTAGGGAAGATTAGTGGCTTAACTGAAAAAAAAATATTTAAACAACAATTTTTTCCCGATAAAATTATAGTGTTTGCTTCGGCACCATCTGTTGTAAATCTTTTAAGTATGCTTGACTATTATGATGTTAAAAGTGGTGGTGTGTTTGTTCTAACAACCAAAATGAGTAAAGATTTTGCAAGCTTGAATCTAAGTGCTGTTGAGAATGTTAAAATTATAATACCTTATTTCATTTGCAATAAAGCAAGGCTTAATGTTAATTTTGTTGATCAATACAGAAAAACCTATGGCGATGACCCGTCTCAGTTTTCTGCTTTAGGTTTTGATATAGGAAACTTACTACTTGAGACATTTGCTGGTAAGAATTTAAAAGACATAAAAGACGAACAGCTTGTGCTTGGTAGGTTGATGTTCTTTGATGATAGCAACAGAGCTGTTTTGGATTATCCAATTTTAAATGCTAAAGAGGTGAGGCTGTGCACGAAACAGATATTAAGCAGATAGACGTAAAAACGACAAGCCCGTATTCCGTATTTGTGGGTGAATGCATGCTCGATTTTATAAAAGAGAGGATAAAGGGTAAAAAGAATTTAATACTAACTGATAGCAATGTGTTTTCTTTTCATGAGAAATATCTGAATAACATATCAAAGGATATATTTGTTCTAAAGGCTGGCGAGGAGAGTAAAAATTACAGAGAACTTTTAAGGATTTATGATTTTTTGATAGACAGAGGCGCTGATAGATATTCAAGACTTGTGTGTGTTGGAGGTGGAGTAGTTGGTGATATAGGAGGGTTCGCAGCAAGCACTTACATGAGGGGTATTGGGCTTGTTCATGTTCCTACGTCCCTGCTTGCCATGGTTGATAGCTCTATAGGTGGTAAGACTGCCATAAACTACGGCAACCTTAAAAATATTATAGGAAGTTTTTATCAGCCAGAAGCTGTATTTGTGGATGTTAGTTTTTTGAAAACACTTCCTGACAGGGAGTATATATCGGCGTTTGCTGAGATTGTAAAATACGGAATTATAAGGGATAAAGAGTTGTTTGAATTTTTAGGCGCCAATATCAAAGCCATAAGAGATAGAAATGATAAGGTGATTAGACTATTGATAGAGAAAAGTATAAAAAATAAAGTTGAAGTAGTTGAAGCTGACGAGAAAGAGAAAGGCTTGAGGACTATACTAAATTTTGGCCATACCTTTGCACATGCAATAGAGAGTTTGACAGAATATAAGGTGTATCTACACGGGGAGGCTGTGGCTATAGGTATGATAATGGCTCTTGGGCTGTCGAAAAGACTTGAGTTGATTGATGATAGCTTGATTAATCAGGTTAGGAGTCTCCTTGAAGGAATGGGGTTACCTTACAGACTTGATATGGATATTAAAGCTGAAGAAGCGTATGAAATTATGCTTAAAGATAAGAAAAACAAGGAATCGGCTTTGCGTTTTATCTTGACAAGGGGGGTGGGTAATTCTATAATCAGCAGCGGTATTGCAAAGGAAGTAATTATGGATGCTATAAATGAAGGCAAGTAAAGGACTGTTAGCTAAACTTCTATCCTACTACAAAAAGAGAAAAGCCAGAAGCCTTTATTTTTACCCTATTGCTGTTTTATACTACAGAAACAGAGAAAGCGATAAGGCTTATCAGACATTGATAGATGGATTACAGCTATATCCAAGATATGCACTTGCTTTAGTGAAGGTGGGCGAAATACTTTTTGGTGAGGGTAGCTATGAGTCTGCCCTTGCCTATCTTGAAACTGCTGTAAACATACAAAAAACCAATACGAAGGCATTGAGGTTACTTGGTGAGACTTATGAAAAGCTCTCCAAATTTAACGAGGCTATTAGTGTTTATGAGAAACTTGCCGTACTTGAACCATCAGATTGGGTTAAAGATAAACTTTTAGAACTCGCATCAAAAGCCAAGCCGGATGAAGAGAAATTAAGCGAGATAGTGGAAGAGCTTGAGAGTGAACATGAGGATGTGCCAACAATAGAACTTGAGGATGAAGAAGTTCCTGAGAGTGTAGCATTGGATATAGAAGAGGTGGCTGCAGAGGAAAGTTCTCAAGAAAGCGAGGAAGGGGATGAAGAGGAAGCGACAATAACACTTGCAAAGCTCTATGAAAAACAAGGTTATATAGATGATGCAATCAAGGTTTACAGAAAAATACTTGAAAAGGAGCCTGACAATATTGAGGCGAAAAAGGATCTGGATAAACTTATTTCTCAGAGCGGTTTAAATATCGATAAGGATGGTAATGATGCGTAGGTTTATTTTTTTGTTTTTGGCTTTGGTGTTTGTTTTAAGCTCATGTTCAATGTTAGAAAAGGTTGGTTTTACAACTTATAAGACAGAATATACCCAACTTTTGAAGCGAAGGACAAAAAGCTATACACTCTATAGGGATTTCTCTACTATTGCCAAAATTAAAGTCACTCATTTTAATAAAAAACTCTTTAGTTATTATATAAATACTACATCGCATAGTATTAAAGACAAGAGATTTGAATCGTACTTAGATGAATTTGACTCCTATGATATATACTACGTAGCATTTTATACACCCGATTTTGACATAAACAACCTCTCGGATAAAAATTCATTCTGGAATACCTATCTTTCTGCGTGTGGTGAGATTTTAAGGCCGGTTTCTATAGATAGCATTGATACAAATGATTGGCGGAGTAATTGGCTTATATCTGTTGATATGGAAAGATGGGCAAGGGAATATGTTGTTAAGTTTAAGAGAGTTAATTGTAGAAGGAAGATATTAGCATTTTCGTCTTTTTTGGGAACAGCTATGTTAGATTTTGAAGACGACGATAAGAGCAAAAATAAATAGAGTTGGTAGGAGGTTTTGATGGCAAGGATTCTTAAAAAAGAGCAGTGGAGTGATACGATTTTCTCCATGCTTATCGAGGCCAAGGATGTTGCAAAAGCATCCAAAGCTGGTCAGTTTATAATCCTTATACCGAAGGAGCACGGAGAAAGAGTTCCTTTGACTATTGCAGATTCTTCAAAAGATGAGGGGTGGGTACAAATTGTTTTTCAGGTTGTTGGTAAAAGTACCTTGGAACTTTCAAGGATGAATGAAGGTGATGAGTTGTATTCTTTTGTTGGTCCGTTAGGCATGCCTTCTGAGGTTGAGAAGTTCTCAGGAAAGGTTATTATGATTGGTGGTGGTATAGGTATTGCACCTATTCATCCAATCGCAAAAACACTAAAAGATCTTGGCAACCATGTTGTCTCTATCATCGGTGCAAGAACAGCAGATCTTTTGATAATGGAAGATAAAATGAAAGAAGCTTCAACCGAGCTTATAGTTGCAACAGATGACGGTAGCAAAGGTAAAAAAGGATTTGTTAATATGGTTCTTGAGGAGCTTTTGGCTACAGAGGCCGATAACGTGGATAGAATTTGGGCTATTGGCCCTCCAATTATGATGAAGGCCTGCACCGAGTCTGCTAAAAAGTTCAATAAACCTATTATCGTTTCTTTAAACCCAATAATGGTTGACGGAACGGGAATGTGTGGCGCATGTAGGGTTACCGTGGGCGGAAAAACAAAGTTTGCTTGTGTTGATGGGCCCGAGTTTGATGGTGCTTTGGTTGATTTTGATGAACTTATGGCAAGACAAAGGCAGTACAAAGAACAAGAGCAGAAGGCTTTAGAGCTTTATAAAGCAAAGGAGGGTTTGGCATAATGGCTGAGAGGATAAAACCTGCTGAGAAGTTTAAGAGAGACAGGGTTCCTATGAAGGAACAGGACCCTAAAGAGAGAGTGAAAAATTTTAATGAGGTTCCATATGGATATAGTTTGGAAGAGGCTATAAAAGAAGCTCAAAGGTGTTTGCAATGTAAGCCTGCAGCATGTGTTGAGGGTTGTCCTGCAGATGTTCATATCCCTCAATTTATTGATAAGATAATCGATGAGGATATAGAGGCTGCGTTTAAAGAAATTAAGATAACAAACGCCTTACCTGCTGTCTGCGGAAGGGTTTGTCCTCAGGAAGAGCAGTGCGAGGGTAATTGTGTAATGAATAAAAAAGGCAAACCTATTGCCATTGGAAGACTTGAAAGGTTTGTTGCTGACTGGGCAAGGGAGCATGGTATTGTTGATGAGGATATAGATGAATCACAAAAGAAGGGTAAGAAAGTTGCAATAGTTGGCTCTGGCCCTGCGGGTTTGGCCTGTGCAGCTGATTTAGCCAAATTAGGCTATGATGTTACAGTTTTTGAGGCTCTTCATAAGCCAGGTGGCGTTTTAATTTATGGAATTCCGGAGTTTAGGTTGCCAAAATCCATTGTCAACTATGAGGTTGAGCAAATCAAGAAAATGGGTGTTAAAATTTATACAGACTACGTTATAGGATATATAAAAACCGTAGACGAGCTTGTTGAGGAATACGATGCAGTATTTTTAGCAAATGGTGCTGGTGCGCCATCATTTTTGGGTATTCCTGGTGAGAATTTAAATGGTGTATATTCTGCGAGTGAATTTTTGACAAGGTCTAATCTTATGAGGGCATTTGACTTCCCAGAATTTGACACTCCTATTCAGGCAGGAAAGAGAGTTGTTGTAATTGGTGGTGGCAACGTTGCCATGGATGCTGTTAGAACAGCAAAAAGGCTCGGAGCTGAAGAGGCAATAATTGTATATAGAAGAAGTAGAGCAGAAATGCCAGCAAGGGCTGAAGAAATAGAGCATGCAGAAGCTGAAGGCATTAGGTTTGAGCTTCTAACCAATCCTATTAGGGTGATAGGCGACGAAAACGGCAATGTTAAAGGCCTTGAATGCGTCAGGATGGAGCTTGGCGAGCCGGATGAATCTGGTAGAAGAAGACCTGTTCCTATTGAAGGCTCAAATTTTGTGATGGATGTGGACAATGTTATTGTGGCAATCGGACAGAATGCTAACCCTATTGTTGCAAGGAGTGCAACAGGCGTTGAGACCAATAAATGGGGTTATTTTGTTGCCGATGAGGAGACAGGTAAGACAACCCATCCTAAGGTATGGGCAGGTGGCGATATAGTTACCGGTGCAGCTACAGTTATTTTAGCTGTTGGGGCAGGTAAAAAGGCAGCTAAGTCTATACATGAAACACTCTCGGCCCAATAGTTTAAGAAAAAATTATAGGGTGTTAGGTTATATTTAACCTAACACCCTATAATTGTATATAAGTTAATTAGATTTTTAAGTAAGGTTTAGTTTCATATATTTTTTGTGATTGACACGGTTTTTGTTTGGTGTAAAATTCAAGCTGGCTTTATGGAAAATAATGGAAAGGGGGTCGGAGTATGACGCAGTGGCTTATTGCTTTTATTTCGGTTATCTTGCTTTTTGTGATTTTTGGAGCCATGTTGGCCATTTCTAAGTATCTCGCCCCCAAAGAATACTACCCTGAAAAGTTTGACCTCTACGAGTGCGGATATCCAATGATATCCGAGCTTGGGCATTTCAATATCCGTTTCTATATCATTGCCATTATGTTTACTCTGTTCGATATAGAAGCGGTATTTATGTATCCCTGGGCGGTCGACTTTAAGGGTTTAGGTATTCTTGGGGTCATCGAGATGGGTTTGTTCGTTGTAATGGTGTTTGTTGGTTGGATTTACGCCTATAAGAAAGGAGCGTTAGAATGGGAGTAGAGAATCCTTGGATAACTACGAAGCTCGACAAGTTGGTTAGTTGGGCAAGATACTCCTCTTTGTGGCCGATGACCTTTGGTCTTGCTTGTTGTGCTATCGAGATGATGGCCACAGGTGCATCTCGTTTTGACCTTGATAGATTTGGCGTTGTTTTTAGAGCATCTCCAAGACATTCGGATATTATGATTATAGCCGGTACGTTGACCAAAAAGATGGCTATAGCAGCAAGAAAGGTTTACGATCAAATGCCCCATCCAAAATGGGTTATTTCTATGGGTTCTTGTGCTAATACAGGCGGAATGTTCGATACCTACAGTGTTGTCCAAGGTGTTGATACTATAATGCCTGTGGATGTCTATGTACCTGGTTGTCCTCCAAGGCCAGAGGGGTTGCTTTATGGTATTATGAAGCTTCAGGAGAAGATAAGAAGAGAAGGCTCAATGAAAGCTTAAAAAAGGAGAGTCTTATGACAAACGAGGAGTTGTTTGAAAAGATACAGTCTAAATTTGGCGAATACATCGTTGAGCATGACACCTTCAGAAATGAGCTATCCGTTACAATAAAAAAAGAAAAACTCCATGAGTTTATGCAGTTTTTACACGATGATAGCGAGCTAAAATTTGATTATTTGGTGATGATGACGGCCGTAGACTTCCCGAAGAGAGAAGAGAGGTTTGATTTGGTCTACGAGCTTAGGTCTATTCCTCATAAAATGATAATGAGGGTAAAAACAAGGACCAAAGAAGATGAAGCAGTTGATAGTGTTTGTGATATTTGGCATTCGGCAAACTGGGACGAGAGGGAAACCTACGATATGTTTGGCATCAAATTTAACAATCATCCTGATTTAAGAAGGATTTTGATGCCTGAGGATTGGGAAGGCTATCCTCTAAGGAAGGATTATCCACTTAAAGGGAAACCAGAAGACGATGTATGGTTGGATAAACACCTTCCTGAAGGACAGATTAAAAAGCCCAGACACACAAGGATGCCTTAATAAGGAGTATGGGACATGAATGAAACTTATCAGGTAAAGAATGAGAGGGAAGTTGTACTTAACGTAGGTCCTCAGCATCCAGCAACACACGGTGTCTTGAGGTATGTTGTTAAGCTGGATGGCGAGAGGATCGTTGACTCCGACCCCCAGGTAGGTTTTTTGCATAGGGGTATTGAAAAGCTTGCAGAGAACATGACTTATCAGCAGTTTAACCCCTATACAGATAGGCTCGACTATCTGGCAGCTATGAACAACAACTTAGCTTATGTTATGGCTGTTGAGAAACTCCTTGGGATTGATAAGGAAATTCCTGAGAGGGCTCAATATATCAGGGTTATAATGGCTGAGCTTGGCAGGATTGCATCGCATCTTGTTTGGCTTGCTACGCATGCCCTTGATATCGGTGCAATGACGGTTTTCCTGTATTGCTTCAGAGAAAGAGAGTACATATTAGATATGTATGAGATAGCCTGCGGGAATAGGTTGACCTATAACTACATCAGGATTGGTGGTGTTGCAAGGGATCTTCCAGAGGGTTTTATGGATAAACTTAAGGAGTTCGTAAAACTCTTTCCAAAAAAGGTCAAAGAGTACCATACGCTTTTGACTAAAAACAGGATTTGGTTAAAAAGAACAAAGGATGTAGGTTATATTTCTAAAGAAGATGCTATAAACTACGGTATAGCAGGTCCATGTACAAGGGGTAGCGGTGTTGATTGGGATTTAAGAAGGGATGTGCCCTACTCAGTATATCCGGAGTTAAGCTTTGAGATTCCTGTGTATGATGAAGGTGATGTTTATGCACGCTACCTTGTTAGAATGGATGAAATGGTTCAGTCAAACAAGATTCTAGAGCAATGTATAGAGAAAATTCCATCTGGACCTGCAATGATAGATAAGCCTGAATATGTTTGGGAGCCTAAAGAGAGGATAATGACCCATAATTATGCTTTGATGAAGCATTTTGTTAAGGTTGTTAAGGGTATAAAGGCTCCTGCTGGTGAGGTTTATTTTGGTGCAGAGAACCCCAAGGGTGAGCTTGGCTTTTATATCTACTCAACAGGAGAAGGTAAACCATACAGACTTAAGATTCGCTCACCGTCGTTTATTAACATCAGTGCAATGCCGAAGATGGTTCAAGGTGGCTTAATTGCGGATATTATTTCGGTAATCGGTAGTTTAGACTTCGTGTTCGGCGAATGCGATAGATAAGGGGTGTAGGAATGGCTGATACTGTAAAAATAAAAATAAACGGTAAGGAATACGAAGCAAGCAAAGATGAATCTATATTGCAAGTAGCAAGAAGAAACGGTATCTATATACCGGCTATCTGCTACTCTGATAGGTTTGGTGCAATTGGTGCCTGTAGGGTCTGTGCCGTTGAGATAGTTGGCATGAAAAAGCCAATGCTATCTTGCGCTGTTAAGGTTAAAGACGGTATGGAAATCCTAACGGACTCTGAGAAGGCCAGAGAATTCAGAGAGGGTATAGTTCAGGAATGGGATAAGTTCCACCCACTGCAGTGTGGTGTTTGTGATAAAAGCGGTGAGTGCGACCTGCAGGATGTGAACTACTATCTTAATATTACAAGCAATCCAAAAGAAGAAGAAGCGGATCCTCTTAGTGTGCCGAATAAGTCTATACATCATGAGTGGAGAATCATTCATCATGATGCAAATCTATGTATAGCCTGTCGCCGCTGTGTTACCATATGCGATAAGGTTGTCAATTTTGGCATCCTGGCTATGGCTAAGAAAGAATGGGGTGGTAGAGAGGTTGATACAAA
The DNA here is from genome assembly GCF_000194135.1 of Hippea maritima DSM 10411. GTDB lineage: Bacteria > Campylobacterota_A > Desulfurellia > Desulfurellales > Hippeaceae > Hippea > Hippea maritima. The sequence continues at coordinate 230,987 of NC_015318.1, forward strand.
AGACGGTAAGCCCCTTGAGTGTGAATTCTGTGGCCAATGTGTGAGCATATGTCCTACGGGTGCTATGAGTAGTAAGTTGTTTAAGTATAAGGCACGCCCATGGGAGATGGAAAAGGTTAGAACCACATGTCAGTTCTGTGCTTCTGGCTGCCAGATGGATTTAAATGTAAAAGATAACAAGGTTTTAAGGGTTACAAGCGAGGATAATACGCCTAACTTGGCAAATCTTTGTAATCTGGGTAGGTTTAACTATTCCGTTATTGAGCCTAAAAATCTTGTCTTAGATGCCTATATAAACGGTAGAAAGACTTCATACGATAGCGCCATTGCAGAAGCTGTTAAGGTATTAAAATCTGTTAAGGGCGATGAGATTGCAGCTATTTGTGGAAGCAGGGGTACTGTTGAGGATGAGTATGCCACTAAGATATTTATGAATAACGCTATAAAGAGCAATAACTTGGATGCAGTAGCCTCAACCCATATAGCTAAGCTTTACAAATATCTGCCAAAGGGTGTGGCTCCTTTCAATAATGTAAGGGATATGGAAGAGTGTGATGTAATCTTTGCCTTCGGTGGAGATGTTGCAAATGAGATGCCACGTTTAGATTGGCAGATTACAAGAAATGTAAAGCTGCTTAAAAAATCGAAACTTGTAAGTGCGTATTGGAGGGATACAAAAATAGATACCTTGGGCAGTATAGCCTTGAGGTATGAAGTAGGCGATGAACTTAAGTTCTTGGCAAGCCTGTTTGACGCATTGAGCGCCGCTTTGAATGTAAAGAGTGATGCTTTGGCTGGAGGGAACTATGAGATAGCAGAAGATGCCGTTAAGGCGTTAACAGAGGCCAGCAAGATTGCATTTGTAGTAGGTCAAGAAGCTTTAGAGAGGCCTTTTGGTGAGGAAGTGGCCAAGGCTTTAGCCGACTTAATGTTGTTGTTTGGAGATAAAGTAAAACTCTATGTTTCAAGCAAATATAATAACGCATACGGATCACTCTTTGCAGGCGCTGTTAATGGCTTTGATACCTACGGCAGAAAAGTAGATGGTGGATTTAGTGTTTATAATCTAAAAAATCTCATCAAGGATGGTAAATTAAAAGTTCTCTTGCTTATGAATGCCGACCTTTATGAGCTGTTAAGTGATGAAGATGCAGCTTTTGTGCTTGAAAATGCAAAAGTTGTGGCTGTAGAGACATACATGTCTGAAACGGTAAAACACGCTTCGGTGGTTTTGCCTTCAGCTACATTTGCTGGCGTTGATGGACATTTTGTAAACATAGAGGGTAAACTCAATAAAGTAAGAAAGGCTTTGAATGAGCCTAATAAGCCAGCTTGGAAAGTTATAGCAGATATCTCTAACCTCTACGGTTATAATTTGCCTTTGGGTTACATAAAAGAGCTTGTAGATAAAGCTAGCTTTGAACTTGAAGGTGATTTGTCAGACTTTGTAAAGGTGAATTTGGAATCTGCTACCTTTGAAGGTGAGCTTAAAGGTGCTGTGGTTTACTCTAAATTTAGGTCTGGAATCTTCTCATCATTTGGAGAGGGTGCCCATATTGCATCATCTGAGGCTTATCTTGAGATGAACCCTGAGGATGCCCAAAATCTTGGACTTGAGGATGAAAGTGTAGTCAAAGTTGAAGATTTGGGTGCACTATCGTTGAAGGTTAAAGTTGATGAGAAGATGCCAAAGGGTGTTGTGAGTGTACCGCTATGGTATGAGGGTTCTAACGTATATAGCCTAAGCGGTTCGTTTAATAACCTATTTAGCGCAAAAATTACGAAGGGTGAGTAGCCATGGAAGTATTGATAGCAATAGTAAAACTGGTAGTGGTTGTTAGCGTTTTGAGCGTATATGTTATGTATGCCACATGGTATGAAAGAAAAGTTATAGGTCATATGCAGCAGAGGATAGGGCCAAAAAGGGTTGGGCCTTACGGACTTCTGCAACCTATAGCAGACACTATAAAGAGCTTCTGGAAAGAAGATCTTATTCCAGATAGGGCTGATAAGCCTCTTTTCTGGGTTGCCCCTTTAATAGCTGCATCATTACCATTTGCCGCTGCTGTAGCTATTCCGTTTGGACCGCCAATACATCTATCAAGCGGCAAGGTATTTTATCTAAGCGTTTTTCATTCAAAAATAGATATACTCTACATACTCGCTATGTTGGGTATGGCATCTTTTGGGGTATTAACCGCAGGTATCGCATCCGGTGGCTCAAAATACTCCATGACAGGTTCTCAAAGGGAGGCTGCTCAGGTTGTAAGTTATGAGGCTATATTGGCATTGGCCTTGTTAAACCCAATACTTATGGCTCATTCTTTGGATTTAACAAAAATTGTTGAAGCTCAGAAACATCTGTGGTTTGTTTTCTATCAGCCATTTGCTTTTGTAGCCTTTGTTATAGCTATGATAGCTGCAACTGCAAGGGTACCATTCGACTTGCCTGAGGCTGAGCCTGAGCTTGTTGCTGGTCATATGACTGAGTTTTCTGGCCTTAAAATGGGTATGTTCTTCTTTGGTCAGTATGTGACGATATTTGTAGTTTCTGCTCTGGCTTCCATTGTCTTCTTGGGCGGTTGGAGTGGCCCTATATTACCTGGATTTGTATGGTATTGGATTAAGATATTAGCATTTATCTTCATGTTTACATGGTTTTGGGGTACCTTCCCAAGGTACAGGTACGATCAATTGATGAACATTGCTTGGAAAGCTCTATTGCCTTTAATGGTGTTAAACATACTTTGGACAGGCTTTGCATTGGCAATAGGTTTACCCGTTTATTAGGAGGAAGGTGCAATGTTATTTAACGATTTACGAAAGGGTTTGTCCGTAACGATAAAGTATCTCTTTACGCGTCCGGTTACCTGCCAATATCCTAACGAGAGACTCGAAGTCCCAGAAAGGGGTAGATGGCTGCATGCGTTGGAGAAATTTGAGGATAGCGGCAAGATTAAGTGTATAGATTGCGGATTGTGTGAAAGGGTTTGTCCGTCTAAATGCATTAAGATAACGCCCATAGAAAATGAAGACCACACAAAAAACGCAGCAGAGTATGAATTAGATCTTGGAAGATGCCTTTTCTGTGGTCTTTGCGTTGAGGTATGTCCAGAGTTGGCTTTAAGTATGACGGACAAATATGAACTTGCCGAGTATGACAGGGAAAAATTCATCTATACCAAAGAACAGCTGTTAAACTCAAAAAGTAAAGAAGGGTGATAGACATGGAAGCGATTGTATTTTACATTATAGCGATATTAACCGTAGGCGGTGCCTTGGGTGTATTACTGAGTAAGAATCCCTACAGAGCTGCACTGTTTATGGTGCTTGCCTTCTTTGGAATAGCAGGGTTGTTTGTAATGCTCCATGCCCAGTTTAATGCAATGCTTCAATTGATAGTATATGCTGGTGCTATAGCTGTTATGATAACCCTAACAATGATGGTTATGAATAGAAGGACACTTGAGGGTTTGAAAAGATTTAATTCTCAGTGGTACTGGGCTGCTTTTATTGGGATTGGTTTGCTTGCAGACCTAATTGCATTGGCCTACAAGTTTAAAATTGATTTGAGCAATGCAGGGAAAAACCTTGCTCTTGGTGGTAGTAACACCAAGCTTATAGGAGAGGTTTTATTTAAACATTATCTACTGCCGTTTGAAATAACCGCAATCATCTTATTGGTTGCTCTGCTTGGTGCGGTTGTGCTTACAAAGAGGGATATAAAGTAAGGGGGTATCTATGTTAACTCAATACATGATTGTATCTGCATTGCTTATAGCCATAGGCGCAACGGGAGTCATGATAAGAAGAAACTTTATGATAGTGCTTATGTCTTTAGAGGTTATGATAAATGGGGCAGGGTTGCTTCTTATTGCTATGTCTTACTATGTTGGCAATGTCTCGGGGCAGGTAATGTTTCTGTTTGTAGCGGCTGTGGCTGCAAGTGAAACAGCTGTAGGGTTAGCCATAGCGGTTATGATGTATAAGAGGAAGAAAAGTGTTGATATCAACGACTTCTCAATCTTAAGAAAGTGAGAGGGGAAGAGAAATGAAGGTAATACTACTGTTTATCGTATTGACGCCTCTTATAGGTTTTCTTATCAATGGTATATTTGGTAAGTGGACAAAACCTATTGCAGGCGTTATAGCTGCTACGGCTTTAGGTATTTCGTTTATATTGGGCTTATTCCCAATAATCTCAGTAATAAAGGGACATATAGTTGAGTATACATATTTCACATGGTTGCCTTTCAAAGGTATTACTGTGCCGTTTGGTTTGAGAGTTGATTATGTGTCTGCTGTAATGCTCTTTGTTGTTACATTTGTTTCTTGGATGATTCACATCTATTCAAATGGCTATATGAAAGGCGATAGGGGCTATGCCCGTTATTTTTCCTATCTCAACCTATTTGTTACAGCTATGCTTATACTTATTCTTGGAAATAACTATCTATTGATGTTCGTAGGTTGGGAAGGTGTCGGTTTGGCATCCTATCTGTTAATTGGTTTCTGGTACGAAAAAGATACAGCGGCTGACGCTGGAGAAAAGGCATTCGTTGTTAATAGGATAGGCGATGCTGGCTTTATAATCGGTGTTTTGTTCTTGATTCACTACTTCGGCAGTGTAACCTACGCTGATGTATTTCCGAGAGCTGAAGAAGTTTTGGGCTTTGGCTCGACTGCAGCAACAATAATCGGTTTGGCACTCTTTTTGGGTGCAGTTGGTAAGTCAGCTCAGTTCCCTCTATATATATGGTTGACCGATGCTATGGAGGGTCCAACGCCTGTTTCATCTTTGATTCACGCAGCAACAATGGTTACCGCTGGTGTTTATATGGTTGCAAGGTCTAACGCTATTTTCTCTTTAACTCCAACAGCTCAGGAAGTTGTTGCAAGCGTTGGTGCTTTCACAGCTTTCTATGCTGCTACAATGGCGTTGACGCACAAGGATATCAAGAGAATCCTGGCGTATTCAACGCTATCTCAGCTTGGATATATGTTTATAGGTGTTGGTGTTGGCGCTTATTGGACTGGAATGTTCCATCTTATGACGCACGCATTCTTTAAAGGTCTTCTCTTCTTGGGTGCTGGCGCAGTTATGCATTCCATGAGGGGTTTACTTTCTATAGACCTTATGGGCAATCTAAAGAAATATATGCCCCAAACGGCTATCTTGATGGTTATAGCGTCTTTAGCTATCTCTGGTATTCCCCCATTTGCGGGTTTCTTCTCAAAAGATGCAATATTAGCATCTGCCCTTGAGATGGGGCATCCTTATATCTGGATAATCGGTGAAATAACAGCCTTTATGACCGCATTTTATATGTTTAGGTTTGTATTTAGCGTGTTCTATGGAGAGGAGAAGGTTGAAGGGCTGTACCACGAATTGCATACACACGAGGCCCCAGCTGTTATGACTCTACCTATGTGGGTACTTGGCATACTTTCTATTGTCGGTGGCTGGGTAGGAATAAAGATGGGTGGTCATGTGCCATTTGAATGGTTTGTAACCCATACAGCTCCAACAACAGAGGTAGCCCATGAGGCCCACTATTCTGAGGCTCTCTTGATAGGTATTTCTGTTACTATGGGTGTTGCAGGAATATTGACCGCTTGGGCTATCTATATCAAGAAAATTATTACAGCAGAGAAAATCGCGAATATGTTTAAGCCAATCTATACACTTTTGGCAAACACATACTATGTTGATGAGTTTGTTTACTGTTGCATAGTAAAACCATTCTGGTGGGTATCTACCAACTTCTTATGGAAGATAGTTGATGTTATATTGATAGACAAAGGTATGGTTGATGGAGCAGGTTGGATTGCAGGTAGGGTTGGTAGAGGCTTTAGATTAATGCAGACTGGATTTGTTAACAACTATGCCTATTGGATTAGTTTGGGAATTATCGTATTGAGTGGCTGGTATATTGTTAAAATTATTTAGTTAAGGAGTTGGGGTATGGATATGAATCAGCTGCATTTTCCGATTTTAACAACAATAACCTTTCTTCCCTTAGTGGGCGCTTTTTTAGTTACCCTAATAAGCGAGAAGAATGAAGGTTTGATAAAGTATGTTACTTTTGGCTTCCTGGTATTGGATTTTATAATTTCGTTACCGTTGTTTTTCTACTTTGACCCAACAACGTACCATATGCAATTTGTAGAGAGGGTTCCGTGGATTAAATCGTTGGGTTTTCAGTACTATGTAGGTGTTGATGGCATAAGCTTGTTTTTGGTATTGCTAACCACATTTTTGACGCCAATAGCTCAGCTTTCTACCTGGAAGGCTATTGATAAGAAGGTTAAGCTGTTCAATATTGTTATACTCTTGATGCAGACCGGTATGCTCGGTGTTTTTATCTCTTTGGATGTTTTTCTGTTCTATGTATTCTGGGAGCTTCAGCTTATTCCTATGTATTTAATGATAGGTATCTGGGGTGGTCCAAACAGGGTTTTCGCAACTATGAAATTCTTCCTCTATACCTTTGCTGGTAGTGTATTTATGCTTGTAGCTATTATGGCATTGTATTTCTTGCACCATAAATATACAGGTACATATACAATGGATATGGTTCAGCTCATGCAACAGCCACTTCCGCACCATCTCCAATTGTGGTTATTCTTAGCGTTCTTTATAGCATTCGCAATCAAGGTTCCGATGTGGCCATTCCACACATGGCTCCCATGGGCACACGTTGAGGCACCAACAGCTGGTTCTGTCATTTTGGCAGGTGTATTGCTTAAAATGGGAACATACGGATTTTTAAGGTTTAATTTACCTATGTTTCCTGATATGACACATGCCTTTGCCGTACTTGTAATTGTGTTGTCTATAATAGGTATATTCTACGGAGCCTTTGTGGCTATGGTTCAGCCCGATATCAAAAAACTTGTCGCTTACTCTTCTGTTTCTCATTTGGGTTATTCTATGCTAGGTATGTTTGCTTTAACTCAAACAGGTGTTGAGGGTTCCATACTACAAATGGTGAACCACGGAATTTCAACAGGCGCCTTGTTCCTTGTTGTGGGTATAGTTTATGAGAGAAGGCATACAAGGTTAATATCTGAGTATGGCGGTTTAGCTTACTTAGTGCCGGCATTCGCTGCATTCTTTATGATATTTACCTTATCATCTATAGCGGTACCTGGAACAAACGGCTTTGTGGGTGAATTTATGATTCTTCTGGGTGCATTTATGAGCAAGCCGGTTTATGGTATAATTGTTGCATTCGGCGGTCTCTTCTCAGCTGTCTATATGCTCACAATGTATAAAAGGGTGTTCTTTAATAAGGTTACAAACCCCAAGAACTTGGGTTTAACGGACATGAATCTCAGGGAATGGCTCTATCTGATACCGCTGCTTGTGTTTGTTTTCTGGATAGGTATCTATCCTCAGACATTCCTTTCTAAGATGAGGGTATCGGTCGAGCATCTACTTAAACAAGTAAACAGAACCACCGTAGAAGCTAATGTAAACACAACTCAGATTAGCCTAACAAAAACGGTGGTAGTTAAAAAAGGCTAAAGGGGAGTGGCTATGAGTATAAGTATGGTTTACTCGTTGAAAGATTTAACAGCTATTATTCCTGAGCTGATTCTTACGGGTTTTGCCTTTGCTATCCTATTGATAGATTTGTGGCTCCCTAAGAGGCTTAAAACATTAAACGGATTGCTTGCCCTGTTTGGCGTTATTTTTGCTTTTGCCGCTGTTGTCGTTATGTACAATGCAAACATGACAGCCTTTAACAATATGATTGTGATGGACAAAGCTAGTAATTTCGCAAGCATCATTATGCTCATTACAGCCTTTGTGGCTATAATAATGAGCTTTGATTTTCTAAAAAGGGAAGAGATAAATTTAGGTGAGTATTATGAGGTTCTTTTATTTTCTTTGGTGGCCATGCAGATTTTGGCATCAACCTATAACTTAATTGTAATGTTTATAGCAGTTGAAACACTTTCAATCGGTATGTACATCTTAACCGGGTTTTTAAGGGATAAGGATGAAAGCGTCGAAGGTGCAATGAAGTATTTCATCTTGGGATCTTTTGCTTCAACCTTCCTAGTTTTGGGTATTGGATTGTTCTATGGGCTATTTGGTAGTGTAGATTTGAACGTTATTAAATCTTCATTATCCGGAGCAAGCAGCTTCTATAAATGGATTTCTATTTTGGCCTTTCTCTTTGTGTTTGTGGGATTTGGGTTTAAAATTGCAGCATTTCCATTCCATTCATGGACACCGGATGTATACGCCTCTGCTCCAACACCCATGAGTGCATTTATGTCTGTCGCGCCGAAAGCAGCAGCGTTCTTGGCTCTTCTTAGATTTTTGGCTGTGGGTATGGGCCCAATAGAACCCAACTGGACAAAGGTGCTCTGGGTTGTAGCTGTACTTACAATGACATTCGGTAACACGGTAGCTTTATGGCAGAAAGACTTAAAGAGACTTTTGGGTTATTCTTCAATTGCCCATGCAGGTTATATGCTTGTTGGAATAGTAGCTGCAAATGAATTGGGTTACGGCGCTGTAATGTTCTATCTATTCTCCTATGTATTTTTAAACCTCGGAGCGTTTTCCGTTGCCGAACTTATAAGCAAAAAAGAAGATAGGGGAACAGAGATTGAAAATCTTAAAGGATTTGGGTATAAGCATCCACTAATAGCCGCATCAATGCTTGTGTTTATGTTCGGTCTTGCAGGTGTTCCGCCCACAGTTGGTTTTGTGGGTAAATACTATCTTTTCTCAGCGGCCGTTAAATCTCATCTTTATTGGCTTGCCATTATAGGCGTTGTAAATAGTGCAATCTCTGCCTACTTCTATTTAAATGTTATCGTTACTATGTACATGAAAGGTGAGAATGAGAGCAAGCTTGAGCTATTCAATAGCGTTCCGGTAAAAGCCGTTGTTCTGTTGGCTGCTATCTGTGTGCTTTACATTGGAATATTCCCAAGTTCTTTCTTGGATATAGCACTTGGCTCAATAGGATTTTAAGGGGGTAGGGAGCCTCTCCCTTCCTCTTTTTCTTGACAAAGAAACCCCATTGTTATTATATAAATGCAAGGAGATAGAAAGTGGAGGATATCTTTTTAAAAACTAAAGAATATATCATAGAAAACTATAAACGTTTTGAGGTTGCATTTCAAAAAGGAGAGGGTGTATATCTTTATGATTTTAACGGTAAACCATATCTGGATTTTTTAGCCGGCATTGCTGTAAATGTTTTGGGTCATAGTCATGAAGTTGTTGTAAATGCCCTAAAAGAACAGGTAAAAAAGCTCATCCATGTTTCGAATCTTTACTATATAAAAGAACAGGCTGACCTTGCCGAACTGCTTATTAAAAATTCCTGTTGTGACAAGGCGTTTTTTTGCAATAGTGGAGCAGAGGCTAATGAGGCGGCTATTAAACTCGTAAGGCTTTTTGATAAAGATAGATATAAAATAATTTCTATGGAAAATTCCTTTCACGGTAGAACTTTAGCTGCATTAGCTGCAACAGGGCAGACTAAGTATCAAAAAGGTTTTGAGCCAATGCCCGATGGATTTGTTTATGCTAAATTCAACGACTTCAATGATTTTGTAAACAAAGTTGACTCGAGGGTAGCTGCTGTATTTATTGAGCTCATTCAAGGAGAAGGTGGTATAAACGTTGCAGATAGGGGTTATGTAGAGAGACTTTTTAATTATTGCAAAGAAAATAATATTCTTTTTGTTGTCGATGAAATTCAAACAGGGATAGGCAGGACAGGTAAAATATTTGCTTATGAGCACTACGGAATAGAGCCCGACGTTATTACTCTTGCCAAGGGTTTAGGTGGGGGGTTACCTATAGGGGCGCTCCTTGCCAAAGATTATGTTGCCTCTAAATTTGGCTATGGAACACATGGATCTACCTTTGGTGGCAATCCCCTTATTAGTTATGTTTCTAAAGAGGTTGTATCTTTTGTGATAAAGGAGGGTTTATATAAAAAGGCCGAAGAGTTAGGTAATTATATGATAGAAAGGTTGAAAAGCGTATTAAAAGATAATAAACAGTTTGAATATATAAGCGGAATGGGATTGATGGTGGGTGTTCATTTTAGAGAATCAAGTTATGCCGACTATGTTGTTAGAAAAGCCTTAGATAAGGGTATTTTAATCGGCAAAGCTGGAGATAGGTCTGTCAGGCTTGAACCACCATTGATAGTACAAAAGGAGCATATAGATGCTGTAGTTGATTTTTTTTGGAAAATTAAATGAAGATTAACGAGGATACAATACAGAGAATTTCAGAGCATATAAGCACAATATTTGGTATAGGATACACGGCATATGCACCAGGAACAATGGGTAGCTTGTTCGGGTTACTGATTTATATGTTTTTAAAGGATTCAGGTATCTATTTTTATGCTTTTGTAGTTGTTATATTATTTATTGCTGGTGTTCTTGCAAGTGATGTAATGGAGAATGTTTACGGCATAAAAGATCCATCATTTGTCATTATTGATGAGGTTGTTGGAATGCTTATATCCCTAATGGCCGTTCCCTACCATCCTGTGGTGGCGATATCTGGATTTTTTTTATTTAGATTGATTGATATATCTAAAGTTCCACCTCTAAACTGGCTTGAGAAGTTGGGTGGAGGGTTTGGTATAATGATAGACGATGCGGTTGGAGGTTTGATGGTTAATATAATACTTCAGGTGATAGTTAGATGAAAACAGCCGTTATTTACATTGGTGTTGGTATTGATTCCGGACTACCGGATGAGTTTTTTTTTAAGTATGGAATAGAGATATCCCTTAAATGCAACGTTTACAATACAACACAACTAAGAAATGTAGCAAAAATAGCTTTTGAATCCAATGATGGTCTTATTTTTATCTATAGTAAGAGTAAATGGTCTGATTTACAAAAGGTAATGCTTGTTGAGTTTGAACGTAGTAGTGTTTTTGTTGATGAGAAAGAACCGTTTGTTCTGGCAAAGGGATTTAAGAGATTTTTAGATGGTGTATTTTTTGATTTTGTGTATGAAAAACCTGTGGCTTTTCTTCCTTATAATTTGAAAGAGAATTTGGATGCATCTGTTGTTTTGAGTCATTTTACCTCAGAGAGTGCCCTGGTAAAGGTTTTTAGGTGTGATATAGAAAAAGATAAAAATCTTATCTATAAAGATGAGGTTGAGTGTATTTTTTCTGTTCAGCGTAAGGATGTTGATAAATATGAAAAGCTAAAGGGCTGCTATACAACCACTGGCAAATCGGCCGAGGATGCCCTGTTTGATGTTTTAGAAAATAAAAAAGTAAAGATAGCAACAGCCGAATCTTGCACATCGGGTTTAATAGCTGCAAAAATTGCTAATGTGCCTGGTGTTTCTGCTTATCTTGAGGGGGGTGCTGTGACTTATTCGAATAAACTTAAAACAAATATCCTAAAGGTTCAGGCTAATATACTTTATAATGTGGGTGCTGTAAGCGAGCAGACGGCAAAGGCTATGGCGGTTGGGGCAATAAACTTAACTAATGCGGATTTTAGTATAGCAACAACAGGTATTGCGGGACCTGGCGGTGCAACAAAAGATAAGCAAGTTGGTCTTGTCTATATAGCGGCAGCCTCAAAGAAAGGTGTTGTTGTAGAAAAGGTTGTCTTTAGCGGTAATAGAAGGATAATAAGGGAGAAATCGACTAGATACAGTATTTTATTATTAAGGGAGTTTATTTTAAGTCAATGAGGTTATTTATTGCTTTTGATATACCTGATGCCATAAAAGAAGTTGTTTGGGAGCTTGAAAAAGGCTTATCCAAACTCACAGATAGGGTTCGTTTTACACCAAAGGAGAATATGCATTTGACTGTGAAATTTATGGGTGAGCAACCGGATTTTGCTTTGATTAAGATAAAAGAGTTACTTAGTTCAGAGGTAAACAAACATGCCTGTTTCAAGATAAGATTTGATAAGGCCGGTGTTTTTAAAGACATCCAGCATCCAAATGTGTTATGGTTGGGGGAGGAGAATCCAGAGTTTGAGAGAATTGCAGCAACTTTAAATAAGGAACTTGAGATATTTAGAAGGCCGGATAATAAACCATTTTGTCATTTAACAATAGGCAGGGTAAAGTATATAAAAGCGGACGATCTTTTAGAAGCAATAAAATTCTGCAGGGATTTTTTAAAAAACAATGAATTGAGTTTCATGGTGGATACTCTTTATCTGTATGAAAGCAAACTATTCAAAAGCGGAGCTGTTTATAGAAAGATAGAAAAATTCCATTTAAAAGGAGTGTAATATGAATGATAAAAAACTTCAATCACTAAATATGGCTATCTCTAAAATAGAAAAGATGTTTGGTAAGGGTGCCTTAATGAAACTTGGCGATGTGAAAGCTGTAGATGTGAATGTTATACCTACAGGGATCTTATCTTTAGATTATGCTCTAGGTGTTTGCGGTATTCCAAGGGGTAGGATCATAGAGATATACGGCCAAGAGTCGAGCGGTAAAACTACATTAGCTTTGCATTGCATAGCTGCAGCCCAAAGAGAGGGGGGGTTAGCGGCTTTTGTTGATGCTGAGCATGCATTGGATGTATACTATGCTGAAAAGCTTGGTGTAGATGTTGATAATTTGCTTGTTAGCCAGCCCGATTCAGGAGAGCAAGCACTTGAAATTATAGATACACTCATCAGAAGTAATGCCGTGGATTTGATAGTTGTGGACTCAGTGGCAGCTTTAGTGCCTCAGGCTGAGATTGAAGGCGATATGGGAGACGCCCATGTGGGGTTGCAGGCCAGACTAATGAGTCAGGCTCTGAGAAAACTCACCGGAGCTATAAGTAAGTCCAATACATCAATTATTTTCTTGAATCAGATAAGAATGAAGATAGGCGTTATGTTTGGAAACCCAGAAACAACAACCGGTGGAAATGCTTTAAAGTTTTATTCTTCAATAAGAATGGAGATAAGAAAGAGTGGATCTCCTATAAAACAGGGAAGTGAGGCTGTTGGAAACAGGGTTAAGGTAAAGGTTGTCAAGAATAAAGTAGCACCCCCATTTAAAGAGGCTGAGTTTGATATACTCTACGGTGTGGGTGTGGATAAGATAGGGGATTTGCTTGATTTGGCTGTTGCTCACGATATTGTTGAAAAGAGTGGCTCATGGTTTTCTTACAACAATGAGAGATTAGGGCAAGGTAGGGATAATGCTAAGGAGTTTTTAAAGGGAAGAGGGGATTTGCTTGAGGAAATAGAGAGAAAACTCAGGAATGAATTGAACTGTAGACCAAAAGGAGAGACTAATGAGAGTTGATGATATTTTAAAAAAGGGAACACTCAAGGGAGCCAGTGATATACATATAAAGGTTGGCTCTAAGCCGTTTTTTAGAATAAACGGCGAGATGATAAGAGATGATGAAGATGAGCCTCTAAGCGAAGCGGATTTTAATGAATTCTTATCCAATGAAAAGGTGGATGATTTTCTTGTCGAAAAATTTAAGAAAGAAAGACAGGTGGATATAGGCTACGGTCTAAGCGGCGTTGGAAGATTCAGGGTAAATATGCTTTATCAAAGAGGAACACCAGCAGCTATCTTTAGATTTATACCATTCGATATACCTGACTTGGATAGTCTAAATCTACCCAAAGTCATAGAGACGATAGCCTTGAAACCACGCGGTTTAGTTTTGGTTACAGGTGTTACAGGCAGCGGTAAATCCACAACCTTGGCCAGTATGGTTGACATAATCAACAAGAAAAGGAAGAAAAATATAATTACCATAGAGGATCCCATCGAATATCTCCATAAGGATATAAATTCATCAATAATACAGAGGCAGGTGGGTTACGATGTACTTACATTTGCCGATGGTTTAAGGGGTGCTTTAAGGGAAGATCCAGATGTAATACTTGTTGGTGAAATGAGAGATAGAGAGACTATATCTACTGCTCTTGAGGCTGTAGAAACAGGACATCTTGTTATGTCTACTTTGCATACAAAGGACGCAACGGAGACAATAAATAGGATAATAGCGGCATTTCCATTGAACGAACAACGTCAAGTCAGGTTGCAACTTTCTGCCACAATAGAGGCTGTTATATCCCAGAGGTTGCTAAAGAGAAAAGACGGCAATGGTATGGTTCCTGCTGTTGAGATTATGATAGCAAGTGAGCTTGTAAGAGATGCTATATTGGATGCAGAGAAGATACATAACATTAAACGTTCCATAGAGATAAACAGGGAAATCTACGGAACACAGAGTTTTGATCAGTCTTTGATGGAGCTTTATAAAAACGGTTTAGTTTCCTTTGAAGAGGCCAAAGAGTACTCCTCTAATCCAAATGATTTTGCTTTGAAGGTAAGGGGTATAGGTTAGATTTGAATTACAAAGAGGCTTTGAGATACGCATTTAATTTATTGGCAAGAAGAGACTATTCTACAAAAGAGGTTGAAAGTAGGCTTCAAAAAAAGGGCGTTTGTAGTTCTGATATAGAAAAGATTGTTAAAAGTCTAAAAGAAAATGGTTTTTTGAATGATAAGCGCTACGCTGAAACTTATGCGTTTTTTAGACTGAAAAAGGGGTATGGAAAACTCAGAATTAGGCATGAGCTTGCATTGAAAGGTATCGATGAGTCTATCATAGATAATGTATTGACAGAAGAGGCAGAAGAAGCAGAAGGGATTTTTTTAAAAAAATTAAAACTTCTAAAGAACAAGCCGAATGCAAGAAAAAAACTATTTGATTTTATGTATCGACGGGGATTTGATAAAGATACAATTGTTGAGCTTTTGAATAAATACGATGTGAAGGAGAAGGAGAATGAAATCGTCTGATTTAAGGAAGGCATTTCTGGAATATTTTAAAGAGAATGGTCATACAATTGTTAAAAGCGCACCTCTTGTTCCTAAAAACGACCCAACGCTTCTGTTTGTAAATGCCGGTATGGTGCAGTTTAAGAATGTTTTCTTGGGTAAAGAGAAAAGGGATTACGCAAGAGCTACAAGTTGTCAAAAATGCGTTAGAGCCGGAGGAAAGCATAACGATTTAGAAAATGTAGGATATACGGCGCGCCACCATACTTTTTTTGAAATGTTGGGAAACTTTTCCTTTGGAGATTACTTTAAAAAAGAGGCAATACACTTTGGATGGGATTTTGTAACCAGGGTGTTAGGTATAGATAAAGATAAGCTCTGGATAACTATCTTTAAGGATGATGATGAAGCATTTGAAATATGGAATAAACAGGAAGGTGTGCCATCATCAAGGATAGTTAGAATGGATGAGCATGATAACTTCTGGGCAATGGGCGACACAGGGCCTTGCGGTCCTTGCTCAGAGATTCACATAGATCAAGGCCCAGATGTGGGCTGTGGAAAACCTAACTGTTCTGTAGCCTGTGATTGTGATAGATATTTAGAGCTTTGGAATTTGGTATTTATGCAATACAACAGGGATGAAGATGGTAATATGACGCCACTTCCAAAACCTAGTATAGACACTGGTATGGGGCTTGAGAGGGTTAGTGCTATCTTGCAAGGGGTTCATAGTAATTTCGATATAGATATTTTCAGGCACATCATAGGTAACATAAGCGAGTTCTTTAGAATAGACTATGGAAAAGACAGCAATCGCGATGTGGGGGTTAGGGTTATCGCAGACCATTTAAGGGCTATGGACTTTTTGATAGCAGATGGTGTCTTTCCGGATAAAGAGGGAAGGGGCTATGTTTTAAGAAGGATTATGCGCCGTGCTATGAGGTTTGGCAAAAAATTGGGTGCAAATGAACCGTTTTTGTATAGATTCATCGATACGGTTAATGATGTTATGGGTGATGTGTATCCGGAACTGTTGCAAAATAAAGAGATGGTTGTAAATGTTGTTAAAGCTGAAGAGGAGCAGTTCTTTGAAACGCTTGATAGCGGTCTTAGAATATTGAACGATATATTTGATAAAGCAACGAAAAGGGTTGTTGATGCAGAGAGCGCATTTAAGCTGTATGACACATACGGATTCCCCATAGATTTAACCGTGGATATAGCAAAAGAGAACGGTTTTGAGGTTGATGTTAAAGATTTCAATGAGCTTTTGGAAAAACAAAGGGAAGCCTCGAGGAAATCGTGGAAGGGCTCAGGCGATGAGTTTGTGTGGGATGCCTTTGGTGATATATACAAACAAAAAGGCAAAACGGAGTTTGTGGGCTATGATGAATTTGAGACAAAAGCAAGGCTTTTGGGTATAGTGGGCAAGGATAAAAAGATAAAAGAACAGGCCCAGAGGGGGGTCTATTATTTCATATTTGATAAGACGCCGTTTTATGCAGAAAGCGGTGGTCAGGTTGCAGATACAGGGTTTATTCTGAAAGGTAATGCAAGGGCTTTTGTAAGCGATGTGAAGAAATACTTTGATGGTAATCTATTTGTTCATAAGGTTGATGTATTGGAGGGTGAGTTTGAATTGAATGATGAATGCGATTTGCGGATAAATGTTGCAAGGAGAAAAAATATAGCCCGCCATCATACTGCAACACATCTGCTTGATGCCGCACTTATAAAGATTTTAGGCAAACATGTAAGACAGGCAGGTTCTTTGGTTGAGGATAACAGGTTGAGATTTGATTTCACCCATTTTTCAAAATTGACCGATGAGCAGATAGAGGAAATTGAGGAGCTTATAAATAGCTGGATCGTTGAAAACTATCCTGTAAAAACCGAGACTATGAGCTTGGATGATGCTATAAACAGCGGCGCTATAGCTCTGTTTGATGAAAAATATAGCGATGAGGTTAGGGTTGTCTCTGTGGGTAATATAAGCAAGGAACTCTGCGGGGGGACTCATGTTAAAGCAAGTGGCGAAATAGGGCTTTTTAAAGTAATTCATGAGTCAGCAGTGGCAAAAGGCATTAGAAGAATTGAGGCTAAAGTTGGTGTTGAAGCCTACGAGTATGTTAAGCAAATTGAAAAAGTCCTAAAAGATGCTGCCTCGAAGTTGGGTATTCCTATAACTGAGCTGCCGTTAAAGATAGAAGAGCTTAAAAAGAAAAAAACACTCAAAAGTCAACCTAAATTTGACCCCTCAAAGGTTGTTAAGGTTAACGGTATAGATGTTTATGTGGATGTATTTGAGAATGAGGATGTATCCGAGCTGAGACATCTGGGCGATACGGTCAAATCTAAGCTAAAAAGCTGTATTGTTGTTTTGTTTGACAAAAAGGATGACAGGGTTAATGTAATAGTGATGGTAACAAAAGATTTGGCAAATAGAATCAAGGCGAAGGATGTTGTTGGAAAGATTTCCAGGGCCTTGGGCGGTAAAGGTGGAGGAAAAGAGGAGTTTGCCCAGGGCGGCGGTAGGGATTTGGATAGATTAGAGGAAATTATAAGGAGTATTAATAGTTTCTTATAAGGAGGCCCGCAGATGCTTCGAGAGTTGATATATCTAACCGTTGGGGCTACAAAAAAACTCGACAAAATTGTTGAAGGTTTTATAGAAGAGGGTAAAAAAGAGGTTGAGGATAAAGGTCTGGTAGATATAGGAAAAGAGCACCTAAGCAAAAGGAAAGAACAGATAAAAAATATTGTTGGAGATGACATAAAGAAGTTAGCCGATGAGCTTGGGCTCGCAACAAAGGAAGATATAGAGGAAATTAAAACATTGCTTAGAGGAAAGAAGAAAGAGGGTTGAGATGTATATAAGAAAACCGGCTGTTGCGGATATGTTTTATCCTGGCTCTCCTTCTCAGTTAAAAGCTTACCTTGATAGTGTAATGTTTCAGCCAGATGTAAAAGTAAAACCTAAGGCCTTGATAGTGCCTCATGCAGGTTATGTCTACTCTGGTGAGGTTGCGGCCAAGGCTTATAGTCTCATAGATAGCTTTGATACCTACATCGTTATGGGTCCAAATCATACGGGATTGGGTGCTGAAATATCAATATTTGACGGAATTTATCAAATGCCTTTCGGCGATGTTGAACCAGATTTGGAGTTAATTGAGTCTATAGCAAAAAATGAATATGCCCAAATAGATTATTATGCTCATCTACAAGAGCATAGCCTTGAGGTTCAGTTACCTTTTATAGATTATATCAGCAAAAAACCTTATAAAATAGTGCCTATAGTTGTAGGAACGCACAATGTAGCAAAGCTGTATTCTATGGCAGAAACGATAGCAGAGACTATCAAAGATGCAGGCAAGGATGTGTTGATAGTAGTTAGTACAGATATGAATCATTATGAAGACCAAACAACTACTCTTATAAAGGATAAGAACGCCATAGATATGATTAAGCAGCTTAATGAAAACGGTTTGATGAGAATTACGCAATTTAAGGGTATAACGATGTGCGGTGTTTCTGCTGCATATATAGCCATTGCGGCTGCCAAGATTCTGGGTGCTAATGCATGCACGATAGTGGAGCATAAAACAAGTGGCGATGTTAACAGCGACTATTCAAAGGTTGTAGGCTATCTTTCTGCTTATATTGAATGATAGGTTTTATTAAGGACAAGCTTTACTCCTACCCATTTTTGTTTGTTTTTCTTTTTTTAATCTCAATTAGTGCGGCTATGTTGTTTAGTCGCATTTTTATCTCTTTATCTGTAATTTTGCTTTTAGTTTCCCTTTTAGATAAAAGGGTGTTTTTTGTAAGTATAATTTTTGTAGTTATTATGCTGGCATTGAAGTTTTATTATGGCGAATGTCATCTTAAAAGACCGTTTGTTGGTGTTGTTGAGGATGTCAGGTTATCAAAAAGTATATCTTTGTTGGTCAGCAGGGGATCTTGCAAGTTTTATCTGTTTTGTTCAGCTAAATATGACAATATTGACGTTGCAGATGTGATTAGTTTTAAGGCAAGGCTGAAACCCAAAGATACCGTGAGGCCTTCTTTTAGAAGATATCTGGATTCATTGGGCGTTAACTATGTTGGCTTTGCCTATGGAATTCGAAAATCTGAATTTAGTTCTTATAAGGTTTTTGTTAAAATTCGAAAAAGAATAGAGGATGAATTCCATTATTTTTTATCCTCAGATGTTGAATATTTTTTGGATAGCTCTTTTCTTGGGGATAATAAGTTTAAAAGCAAGATAAAAAAGGATTTTGTGAAAACCCAAACATCTCACTTACTCGTAGTCTCGGGCCTGCATATGGGTTTTGTTTTTGGACTGTTTTATCTTTTGCTTTACAGGTTATTTTCTATGTTACCTTGGATTTATAAAAGATTTAATTTGAGGATTTTATCATCTTTATTCTCTTTGCCTTTTGTTAGTTTATATTTTCTTGTCGCGGGATTTCATATACCCGCTATGCGTTCTTTTTTAATGGTTCTTGTATTTGCTTTTGGCGTTATTTTTTCTTTTGAATCTGCCTCTTATAATATCTTGTTTATGATAGCCTCTATATTTGTTATGATAAACTACAAAATAATTTTAAATCCATCGTTTGTTTTGTCGTTTTTTATGACTTTTATTGCCATATTTTTATATAGACTTAGTTTTAGAAGATTGCAAAAATATTGGTTTTTCCTGGCATTTACAGTTTTTATGTCGCTGTTTAGTTTGCCAATTACCGATTTTTACTTTGGAAGATTTACTCCTCTTTCTTTTCTGAGTAATATTATTTTTATTCCACTTTTTGGCTTTGTTGTTGTGCCCTTGGCTTTTATTGGCTCTTTAGCTTCTTTTCTTCCTTATAGTGTTTTTAAGGTTTGGTTATTTGATGTTATTAACTGGATTATAGGGATGTTTTTGAAATTAGAAGCATTCTTTGCACTTTATCTGCGCTCTTATAGTGTTAAGCTAAATTTTTATGAAATGCTTTTTGTTTATCTATTTTTGTTTTTATCTGTTATTGTTTTAAGTAAACTTCTACCTCATCAAAATAGCCCACTTCAAACTCCTGGGCAAAATTCTTTTTAAAGTAAGCAAACTCCAAAAATCCTGCAGAGTTAATAAGTGCCTTGTAAGAGCTTGTTGGTGAGTGGTAGGTTTTTTCCAGGTGTCTAAATATGAGGTTTTTGAGTAATATCCTTTCAAATCCATTTTTTAATAGGTCTTTGTTTATATTTGATATACAGTTGCCGAAGTTGTCTATATAGATAATCTTTCCTTTGATTTTATTTTTTACTTTTTGGGGTTTTAGACTGTACCCCAAAGACTCTTTTTTCTCTCCGAGACTATTTATTCCATCTTTGTGTAATATATAAGCTGCCTTGACCATTATATCTCGCGCTTCAAATGTCGAAGAACTGTTGGGGTTCACCCTGCTTTTGTCAATTCTTATGATTTTTGATGGCTCTATTAAGCTCAAAGCTTCATTATCTGGAGATATTATATATCGGTTTTTATACTCAACAGCCACTATATCTCTATTTGTTCCTACTCCAGGATCTATAACCACAATATGTAGAGAATTTTCCGGAAATGCAGGTATAGTTGTTCTAGTTATATAGGCTGCT
The DNA here is from genome assembly GCF_000194135.1 of Hippea maritima DSM 10411. Classification (GTDB taxonomy): domain Bacteria; phylum Campylobacterota_A; class Desulfurellia; order Desulfurellales; family Hippeaceae; genus Hippea; species Hippea maritima. Next base: position 251,415 of record NC_015318.1, read on the forward strand.
TCGATAGCGTTAAATGGTTTTATGCTATGGGTTATGTCGACTATTTTCACACTCTCACCAAATAGTTTTAATATTTCTGCCTTTAATTGAGCTACAAAGCCGCCGCTATCACCAAAGTCAGTTGTTAGTGTTATTATCATCTTCAATCTCCTCTAACAATTTGATTTTTTTTAAAGCACACGGCGATGAGACATCCTTTATTTTATTTAATTCATCCTTTGCCCTTTTAAAATCACGGAGTTTTATGAAGCATAAAGCTTTTGTGGTTATTGTATAGCAACTTTGACCTATTCTGTTCTCCATCTCCATGAGGGTTTCCAAGGCTTTTATGTATTCCCTATTTGCCATCTGTATACTTATGAGGTTTTTGTAGTACAATTTATTGGAATAGTTGGAAAATATAATAGCACTCTTTAGGTCGTCTTCTGCAGCTTTGATGTTCTTAAGCTTTAGATAAACCCTTGATCGGTTAAAAAAAGCTACATCTGCGCCTGGATATAGAGGGTTATTTATTAGCTTTGTGAATATTTCTAAGGCTTTTTTGTATTGACCCTTTTCAAAATAGTATATACCTAAACCATTGTAAGCGTCAAAGAAGTTAGGGTTGATTTGTATGGCTCTTTTAAGGTTTTCCTCGTATTTGTCTAAATTTTTCCTCATTTTGTATGCTATAGCAAGCATGTAATATACACGTGGATCGTTATTTAAAACCTTTTTTGCTTGATTTAGATAAGTAAAAGCTTGGGATAGATTTTTATAATCTTTATGTAAAATAATATTACGTGCCATTTCATACTGTATTAAAGCTAGTCTTATCTTTTTTTGGTTTTCTGTTGGCTGTTTTATGTTTGAATTTACTGGGCTACAAGAAGATATAAATGCAATGGATATTGCAACTAATATCAATTTGTGGATTATTCTTTTCATATTAAGCTCCTTTTGTATTTTACGTTTTTTAGAGCTAGTGGTGTTGCAACCCTTCCTTTGGGGGTTCTTTTTAGATATCCTATTTGCAGTAAATATGGTTCTACTACGTCCTCTAAGGTTGACTTATCTTCGCCTATACTTGCAGAGAGAGTCTCTATTCCTACTGGGCCACCATTAAATTTCTCTATTAATGTTAAAATATACTTTTTATCCAAGTAATCCAAACCGTTCTCATCTATTTCAAGCATGGAAAGTGCTTTTTTTGCTGTTTCAACATCTATTGAATCTTTGCTTTCTATTTGAGATAAATCTCTGACCCTCCTTAGGAGTTTGTTTGCAATACGTGGAGTTCCTCTGCTTCTTTCTGCTATGAGATTAGCTGCGTCCTCTTCTATATCTAAACCCAAGATAGATGCTGAGCGTTTAACAATTTCTGTTAAGTCTTTAGCCGAATAAAAATCCAACCTTAAAATTATTCCAAATCTATCCCTTAGAGGTGAGGTTAAAAGTCCTATTCTCGTTGTCGCACCTATAAGTGTGAAATGGGGTAGGTCTATTCTTATGGTTCTTGCGCCAGGCCCTTGACCAACAATAATATCTAACTTGAAATCCTCAAGGGCGGAGTATAGGGTTTCTTCCACTGCCCTGTTGAGTCTGTGTATCTCATCTATAAATAGAATATCCTTTTCATTAAGGTTTGTTAATATTGCCGCAATGTCGCCAACCTTTTCTACAGCTGGACCACTTGTTGTAATGATGTTTGCATTCATCTGTTTTGCAACTATATTTGCAAGTGTTGTTTTTCCCAAGCCTGGTGGTCCATAAAATAGACAATGTTCCAGTGCCTCATTTCTTTTTTTTGCGGCTTCAATTGCCAAAGATAGGTTTTTTACTATATTTTTTTGACCTATATACTCATTTAAATTTTGAGGTCTTAAATTCTGGCTGTTTAGCTTATCTTCCATTTTTTACATCCTGATTCGATGTGGTTCTCTTTATGGTTTCTATTTCTTGTTTGGTTAGCTCTCTAAACTCACCGTTTCTAAGATTGCCAAGCTCTATATTTCCAATGGCTATGCGTTTCAGTTTATCTATCTTTATATCAAATTTTTTCAAAAAACGCCTAATTATTCTGTTTCTTCCGGTATCTATGGAGATCAATACCCAATTTGGACTATTTGTTTTTTTAATTCTTATGGGTCTGAAAAAACCGTCTTCTAAATTTACCCCTTTACTCATAGCTTTTAATGTTTCCGTTTTAATTGGACCCTTGGTTTTTACGAGGTAGGTTTTTCTTATTTTAAAACGGGGGTGCATAAGAAGATTTGCAAACTCACCATCGCTTGTAATAATTAGAAGGCCTTCGGACAAATAATCGAGCCTTCCTACGCATATTAGTTTTTCTTCTATGTTTTTAAAAAAATCACAAACTGTTGTTCTTCCTTCATTGTCTTTTGTAGAACTTATAACAAAAGGGGGTTTATAAAAGGCGAAGTAAGATTTTTTCTTGTTCAGGCTTAAAAGCTCTCCATCTACCTCTACTTTATCGCTTCCATCAACCTCTACAAAAGAGGTGATTGATTTCCCATTTACTTTTACCCTACCCTCTTTTACGTAATTGTCGGCCTCTCTACGGGAAATTTTTAAGGCCGTAGCTATATATTTATTTATCCTCATTCTACAAAGCTTGCTAACACCCTACTTCTTTTAGGATGTCTAAGTTTTCTTAAGGCTTTTGCTTCAATTTGTCTTACCCTTTCTCTCGTTACACCCAAAACCTTACCTACCTCTTCCAGTGTATGATCAAAACCATCACCTATACCGTATCTCATCATGAGAACTTTTCTTTCTCTATCGGTAAGCGTAGAGAGCACTTCTTCAACTTTTTCTTTTAGATTTGATTTTATTACATAATCAAGTGGTGATTCGGACTTTGTGTCCTCTATAAAATCCTCTAAATGTGTATCGTTGTCATCGCCTATCGGCGTTTCCAAAGATATGGGTTCTTTTGCTATTTTTATTATGCTCTTTATTTTTTCTTCGTCCATACCTAAATATTCTGCAAGTTCCTGCGCTGTAGGTTCTTTTCCATTTTCTTGAATCAAAAGTTTCGATGCCCTTACTATCTTATTTATTGTTTCTATCATGTGTACGGGTATTCTTATAGTCCTTGCCTGATCTGCAATAGCTCTTGATATGGATTGCCTAATCCACCAGGTTGCGTATGTTGAAAATTTGAATCCCTTCTTGTAATCAAATTTATCCACAGATTTCATTAAACCAATATTGCCCTCTTGGATTAAATCCAAAAAAGACAAACCTCTATTTAGATGTTTTTTTGCAATAGAAACAACCAATCTCAAGTTTGCTTTTATCATTCTCTGTTTGACTTCTTCTACCTCTTTTCTTTCTTTTTCTATCTCGTTTAATATGTCTATGAGTCGTTCTCTATTTGGTAGGTTTTTGTTAGATTTTACCCTATCTATAAATGATTGAGTCATTTTCTGTATATACTTATCACTTAAGGCTATTTCCGTAAAGTGGTTGAATATATCCTCTTTTAGTTGAGATATTTCCTCTTGATATTGCGCTTTGGAAAGCTGTTGATATTTTTCTATTATGCTTTCCAGTATTTTTAGTAATGTTTCTTTAGAAGTATGGTCTTCATCGCTCTCGTCGTCATCGTATTTGTAGCTTAGATCCAGCGCGTTGGATATATTTTTTACTTTTTCTTCGCCTTCTATGATTTTTTGCCTTAACTCCTCTATAGCTTCGCAAGTAAAAGGCATCTCTATAAGTTTTCTTGTTAGATTGTTCTTATGTTCCTCTATTTTTTTAGCTATCTCTATTTCCTCTTCTCTACTTAGAAGCGGTATGTTTCCCATCTCGCGCAGATACATTCTTATTGCGCTTCCTACCTCTTCATCCTCTTCGAGCTCAAATTCTTCTATGTTTTTTTCAGAACTAACCTTATCTGTATCAACTATGTCGATATCCAAATCGTCGCACTGTCTAATTATGTCATCTATCTCATCTACACTGATACCCTCAGGTAATATATCATTTATCTCATCGTAGGTGACATACCCTTTCTTTTTGCCTTCGCTGAGAATCCTCCTAATAGCATCATCGTTTAAATTTTTATCCATCGCTACCACCCTTTCTATGATTTTGTGATAAACTCTAACCTAATAAGAGGTGTCATCATTAAATATAATTTGGTCTCAAACTCCAAAATGTCAAGCTCAACTACGACTTTTTCGTAACGGCTAATTATAGGAAATAGACCCGTTTTTTCAAGCTAAAATTTGAAAAACAGCCAATTTTTTGTAAAAATTTCTCTATGTTTTTTATCTAAACTTTTTACTTATCTCATACTTCCTCCTGGCTCTTGTGTTTTAATATTAATTACTGCCTCTTTTTTAGTTAAGCGTTTTAGGTGGTTTTTTATGGTGTCGGCTTTTGTTTTGTGGTTTATTTCTACAACCCCGGGAAAGAATCTTTTGTTATCATATTTAGAAGATATTAAAACATCCTCAGATACAGCCTCTGCGGTAGTTGTTTTATCGGGCGGCTCAAACCCCTATGACAGAATAAAAACATACCCCGAAGCTTTTAAAAGATTGATGTATGGCATTCTTCTTGCAAAAAGATATAATATTCCTTTAATTTTTTCTGGTGGCGGACTGAAGTATAACGATTCGGCTCAAGCTAAAAATGATATAGAAATCATAGCAAAAATATGTAACTGCAAAATCAAGATATACTTTGAAAATAAGTCACTTAACACATATCAAAATGCAAAATACACATCTAAATTTTTTGAAAAGATGAAAATAAAGAAAGATATATTTATTGTGACAAGTGCTTATCATCAAAAGAGAGCTAATATTCTATTTAGATACTTTGGCTTTAGGGTTCATTCAAGACCTGTTAATTTCTTTAAAGAAAGAGGCAGTTATGTATTTTGGGACTTCTTACCCCAAATGGGAAATTTTTACAAAAGCTACAAAGCTATTCACGAATATATTGGAATTTTTAGTCTTTATTTAAGAGGTATCCCTGCTTTTTCCTTATTAGAATAACAATAACAAAAAACAATAAAATGTTGATTTAAGGCTTGACTTTTCCCCCAAAGTGTATTATATTCTCATTCCGTCGCTTGGAAGCGACACGGTCTTTTAAAAGCCAAGATGGAAAGATAGCCCTGGTTGATATAGAGTTTTAGCCAGATAAGATAATCTTTCTTTTCATGTTTTAACATGAGAGTTTGATCCTGGCTCAGAACGAACGCTGGCGGCGTGCCTAACACATGCAAGTCGTGGGAGAAAGTCTCCTTCGGGAGACGAGTAAACCGGCGCACGGGTGAGTAACACGTGGGTAACCTGCCCTGAAGTCCGGGATAACCCACCGAAAGGTGGGCTAATACCGGATAGTTCCCCTGCACTTATCTTAGAATACAAGAGGATGGTAGAAGAGGTTATGTGTTTTGTCCTTTACCTCTTTTACTCTTTTAATTCTCTGTGTTTTAAGATAAGTGCAGGGGGGAAAGGTGGCCTCTGCTTGCAAGCTATCGCTTCAGGATGGGCCCGCGGCCTATCAGGTAGTTGGTGGGGTAACGGCCTACCAAGCCTACGACGGGTAGCTGGTCTGAGAGGATGGTCAGCCACACTGGAACTGAGACACGGTCCAGACTCCTACGGGAGGCAGCAGTGGGGAATATTGGGCAATGGGGGAAACCCTGACCCAGCGACGCCGCGTGGAGGATGAAGGCCTTCGGGTCGTAAACTCCTGTCAGAGGGGAAGAAGGTGCGAGGGCTAATACCCCTTTGCACTTGACGGTACCCTCAGAGGAAGCACCGGCTAACTACGTGCCAGCAGCCGCGGTAATACGTAGGGTGCGAGCGTTGTTCGGAATCACTGGGCGTAAAGCGTGCGTAGGCGGGCCTGTAAGTCCAACGTGAAAGCCTTGGGCTCAACCCAAGAACTGCGTTGGATACTGCAGGTCTTAGAGTGCGGGAGAGGTGAGCGGAATTCCCGGTGTAGGGGTGAAATCCGTAGATATCGGGAAGAACACCGGTGGCGAAGGCGGCTCACTGGAACGCAACTGACGCTGAGGCACGAAAGCGTGGGGAGCAAACAGGATTAGATACCCTGGTAGTCCACGCCCTAAACGATGGACGCTGGGTGTCGGGAGGTACTCTTCCCGGTGCCGTAAGCTAACGCGTTAAGCGTCCCGCCTGGGGAGTACGGCCGCAAGGCTAAAACTCAAAGGAATTGACGGGGGCCCGCACAAGCGGTGGAGCATGTGGTTTAATTCGATGATACGCGAAGAACCTTACCTGGGCTTGACATGCTGGTGGTAGTGAACCGAAAGGGGAACGACCCTTACCTTCGGGTGAGGGAGCCAGCACAGGTGCTGCATGGCTGTCGTCAGCTCGTGTCGTGAGATGTTGGGTTAAGTCCCGCAACGAGCGCAACCCTCGCCCTTAGTTGCTAACGGTTCGGCCGAGCACTCTAAGGGGACCGCCAGGGATAACCTGGAGGAAGGTGGGGATGACGTCAAGTCATCACGGCCCTTATGCCCAGGGCTACACACGTGCTACAATGGGGTGGACAAAGGGTTGCAAACCCGCGAGGGTGAGCTAATCCCAAAAACCATCCCCCAGTTCGGATTGCAGTCTGCAACTCGACTGCATGAAGCCGGAATCGCTAGTAATCGCAGGTCAGCTACACTGCGGTGAATACGTTCCCGGGCCTTGTACACACCGCCCGTCACACCATGGGAGTCGATTCTACCGGAAGACGGTGGGCTAACCCCTTTTGGGGAGGCAGCCGTCCATGGTAGGGTCGGCGACTGGGGTGAAGTCGTAACAAGGTAGCCGTAGGAGAACCTGCGGCTGGATCACCTCCTTTCTAAGGTGTGCATTATTAAAACTTTATTGCCAGCGCTGTCTTCCATCTTGGCTATTACTGTGTATAGGTCACAGAGCCAAGGGATTGAGGGCCTGTAGCTCAGCCGGTTAGAGCACTGTGCTGATAACGCAGGGGTCAGTGGTTCGAGCCCACTCAGGCCCACCAGTGGGGGCTTAGCTCAGCTGGGAGAGCGTCTGCCTTGCACGCAGAAGGTCAGCGGTTCGATCCCGCTAGCCTCCACCAGTAAAAAATCCTTTAGCCCTGTGGCCAACACGGGTGATCTTTTAAAAAGCAATGAAGAGGAGAAAACAAGCCGCAAATAAATAGGGGAAATTTAAGTACCTAAGCATTAAAGAACATGGTATGAGCCTAAGCTACTAAGGGCATGCGGTGGATGCCTTGGCGATGGCAGGCGATGAAGGACGTGGTAGGCTGCGATAAGCCTCGGGGAGCTGCCAAACAAGCTTTGATCCGGGGATTTCCGAATGGGGCAACCCGGTGAGGTAAACCCTCACCGTCCACCTTGTGTGGACGCTAACCCGGTGAACTGAAACATCTCAGTAGCCGGAGGAAAAGAAATCAACCGAGATTCCGCGAGTAGCGGCGAGCGAAAGCGGAACAGCCCAAACCCTATACGTGTTAAAGGGCGCACCCGTTGCGTATAGGGGGTAGCGGGACAGATGGTAGGCCTGGTGCGCACAGGCCGGAGCCTGAGTTATTCTTAGTCGAAGTGGTTGGGATACCACGCCATAGAGGGTGAAAGCCCCGTAGGCGAAAAGAATAACTTTAGACTCTCCCGTCTGTTCCCAAGTAGGTCGGGACACGTGGAACCCTGACCGAATCTGGGGGGACCACCCTCCAAGGCTAAATACTCGCCATCGACCGATAGTGAACCAGTACCGTGAGGGAAAGGTGAAAAGAACCCCGGTCGAGGGGAGTGAAATAGAACCTGAAACCGCATGCCTACAATCAGTTCGAGGGCTATGTGCTTTGCACAGCCTGAGAGCATGCCTTTTGCATAATGAGCCGGCGAGTTGCTCTACAAGGCGAGGATAAGAGGTATTAAGCCTCGCATCCGTAGCGAAAGCGAGTCCGAATAGGGCGTTTAGTCTTGTGGAGCAGACCCGAAACTGAGTGATCTATCCATGGCCAGGGTGAAGGTGGGATAAAACCCACTGGAGGCCCGAACCGGTGTAGGTTGAAAACTGCTCGGATGAGCTGTGGATAGGGGTGAAAGGCCAATCAAACTCAGAGATAGCTGGTTCTCCCCGAAATATATTGAGGTATAGCCTCCCGGTAAGGACGGCGGGGGTAGAGCACTGATTGGGCTAGGGGGCCCACCAGCCTACCAAACCCAGTCAAACTCCGAATACCGCCTGTACCATCCGGGGGAGTCAGGCTACGGGCGACAAGGTCCGTGGCCGAGAGGGAAACAGCCCAGACCGCCTGCTAAGGTCCCAAAGTCTAACCTAAGTGGAAAAGGAGGTCGAGGCGCTAAGACAGCCAGGAGGTTGGCTTAGAAGCAGCCACCCTTTAAAGAAAGCGTAACAGCTCACTGGTCGAGTGCCTCGGCGCCGAAGATTTAACGGGGCTCAAGGTTAGCACCGAAGCAGCGGATGCATCCTTTAGGATGCGTGGTAGGGGAGCGTTCCTGTCAGCAATGAAGGCGTACCGTAAGGAGCGCTGGAGCGGCAGGAAGTGAGTATGCCGGCACGAGTAGCGAAAAAGAGAGTGAAAACCTCT